>DATAAG010000433.1:0-14158 GCA_036260235.1 Longimicrobium sp. | reverse complement strand
AACTGGACCGCCTTTACGAGGATGCGTTGCGTGGCGGTGAGGAGGAGCGGGCGCTGCTGGATCGCACGGCGCCGCTGACGCTGGACGAGGTGCTGGAAGGGCTGCGTGCGCGGGGGGCGGTGTTCTGACCGGGTGGGCGGGTCCCGGTTCAGCGATTGAAGATCGCCGCAACGACTACGCACCGTCCGCCTTCGCGGACACCCCCGGGACAGGCTTCGGCGTGGGCCGGCACGCCACCGGGGTCAGGACGGAAGGTTCCTGGCAACGCGCAGGGATTCGCGAAGGCGGGTGCCGGGCGGCGCTCTCTCGGGACGACCGTGCGGGTGTGGGATGGATCCTCCCCGGATACTCCCTCTCCCGCGGCAGTTTGCGGGAGAGGGGCCGGGGGGGAGGGCCCGCGCGAAGCGCGACGCGGTTGGATCGGCGTGCACCCGCTCGGGAGGGGCTTGCCTGATCAGTACTCCAGCAGCGCGTGCACGGAGTAGCCGTCCAGGGCGCTGCGGCCGTTCAGGAAGGCGAGCTCGATCACGAACGCCACCTCCGCGAGCTGGCCGCCCAGCTCTTCGATGAGCGCGGCCGCGGCGCGGGCGGTGCCGCCGGTGGCCAGCAGGTCGTCGATCAGCAGCACCCGCTCGCCCGGCTCCACGGCGTCGCGGTGCATCTCCAGCGCGTTGGTGCCGTACTCCAGCGCGTATTCGCGGCTGATCTTCTCCGCCGGCAGCTTGCCCAGCTTGCGGATGGGGACGAACCCCACCCCCAGCGCCAGCGCCAGCGGCGCGCCGAACAGAAAGCCACGCGACTCGATCCCCGCCACCACCTGGATCCCGCGCCCTCGGTAGCGGTCGGCGAACGCGTCCACCACCTGCTTCAATCCGCCGGGGTCGCGCAGCAGCGGGGTGACGTCGCGAAAGAGGATGCCCGGAAGCGGAAAGTCCGGCACGTCGCGGATGAGCGCCTTCAGGTGCTCCATCGGCCTGTTCCTGTGGGGGGTTGGATGCTGGGAGGGTCCGCGGGATGGCGCACAATCTAGCGGGCGACGGGGCCGTCAGACAAAGGCCGGCGTTGACCCGCCGCGCCGCGCGGCGTATCGTGCCCGGCACAGTGCTCACCCGTGTCCCTTTCCATGCTCTTCCATCGCGTCACCGAGGGCATTCGCGTCACCGCGACCCCCTTCTACCTGGAGCGGGAGTCCGATCCCCGCGAGCCGCGGTACGTCTTCGCGTACCGCATCCGCATCGAGAACGTGGGGCAGACGGCCGCCACGCTGCGCTGGCGCCACTGGTACATCCACGATCCCGTGGGCGGCGACAGCGAGGTGCAGGGGGAGGGGGTGATCGGCCTGCAGCCCACGGTGCTGCCGGGCGGCGTGCACGAATACCAGAGCTTCTGCGTGCTGCAGGGCCCGGAAGGGCACATGGAGGGGTACTACGTGATGGAGCGGCCGGACGGCTCCACCTTCCAGGCCGCCATTCCACGCTTTCTCCTGCGGACGATCACGGCATGACGCGAACGCTTCGCCTGGTCGCGGCCGGCGCGGTGCCGGCGGCGCTGCTCCTGGCCGGCTGCGGTGGGGACGGCGGAGACGGGTCCGGCCTTCCGCTGCGCCTGACCGTGCAGCCGGCCGACTCCGTCGCGCCGGGGGACAGCCTGCGGATGACGGCGTACCTGGTGAACCCGGGCGCACGGGCGGTGCGGCTGCAGTTCGAGGACCAGTGCCAGGTGGAGTTCTACGTGCAGGCGCCGGACAAGTCGGTGCTGCACCCGCCGGGCGGGGGCACCGCGTGCGTGGGCGCGCCCACCGTGCTGGAGCTCCCGCCGCGCGACTCCATCCGCTTCGAGGACGCGTGGCTCGTCACCTCCAGCTACGTGGAGGCGCACAGCGCCTACGCCGTGCTCTGGGACTACCACGCCGGCGAGGGCGAGGGAGAGCTGCAGGCCGGGCACCGCTCCAACATCGTCGAGTTCCGGGTCGCGCATCCGCCGCGGTGACACGGTGGCAGGGTGACGGGGAACGGCACTCCGTCACCCTGTCATCGTGTCACCTTGTCACCCTACAGCGCGCCCGCGGGGGTGGTGCGCACGTTGTGGCAGGTGGAAAGGTCCACCCCGTCCAGCGCGGCGCCGGTCAGGTCCGCATCGCCCAGGTCCGCGTGCGTCATCACTGCGCCGCGCATCACGGCGGAGCTCAGCCGCGCGCCTTCCAGGCACGCTTCGCTAAGGTCCGCGCCGGAGAAGTCCGCCCGCTCCAGGTTGGCACCGGAAAGGTTGGCCCGTCCCAGCCGCGCCTCCCCGAAGCGCGCACCCACCGCATGCGCGTTCGCCAGGTCCGCCGTCTCCAGCTCCGCGCGGGAGAAATCCGCGCCATCGGCGATGGCGTGGCGCAGGTTGGCGCCGTCCAGGTCCGCCCCCTCCAGCCGCGCGCCGGAGAGATCCGCCCGTTGCAGGTTGGCCTCGCGAAAACGCGTGCCGATGAGGACGGCGTTGCGCAGGTTCGCGCGGGTGAAGTCCACCCCGGTGGCGTCCGCGGCGCTGAGGTTGGAGCCTTCCAGCACCGGCGGGTTCAGCTCTCCCGTGCCGGTGGCGGCGCGCCCCACGCCCCCCGAGTTGGCGTCGCGCAGCACCGCGCCGGTGAGGTTGGCGTTGCGGAAGTCCGCGTCCTGCAGGCAGGCGCCGGTCAGGTTGGCGCGCGACAGGTTCACGCCGGAGAGCACCGCGCTGCTCAGGTCAGTCCCGGAAAGGTCCGCGCCCGACAGATCCAGCCCGGAGAAGTCCGCCCCGGCCAGGTTCGCGCCGGCGAGCGACCGGCCGTCCTGCCGCAGCCGCTCCTCCACCTCCGCCCGCGACAGGGCGGGCGCCGGCTGCGCGGCCCCGCGCGAGTCTCCCCCGCCAAAGATCCGGTCGAACAGCTGCATCTGGGCCTCCCTGGGTGAGCCGTGGGCGTGCCGCCGGGGACGGCGGCGGAAGGGGCCGGCGCGGCGTCCCTCGCGTCGGTCGCGAAAACTCGCAGCATGCTTCGTTCCCGTACGGATTTTCCCGACTCCCCCGTCGGGAATTTCCCCACTTCCGGGAAATCCGCGCCCTGCCGTTTTGCCGCGCGCGTCGCCAAGGTTTCCGCCAGCACGTCCCGCCAGCCGACACGCTGTCTCGCCGCGCGACACGAAAAAAGGAAAAGGGAAGCTCCCGCCGGGGGCTTCCCTTTCTGCCGTGCGGAGCGCCTGCGGGGCGCCTACTCGAGCGCGGCGTCCAGCTGGATTTCGACGGCGGCGAGCGCCTTGGAGACGGGGCACGCCTTCTTGGTCTCTTCCGCGGCGCGGGCAAAGGTCTCGGCGTCCACGCCCGGCACTTGGGCGCGCGTGCGCAGGCGGATGCTGGTGATCTGGAAGCCCTCGCCCACCTTCTCTACCGTGCAGGCCGCGTCCGTGTGCACCCGTGTGGGCGGCGTGCCCGCCCGCTCCAGCCCCGCGGCCAGCGCCATGCTGAAGCACGCCGCCTCCGCCGCCGCCAGCAGCTCCTCGGGGTTGGTGCCGCCGGAGTCGCCAAAGCGCGAGCCGAAGTCGTATTTGGCGTCGATGGCGCCGCTCTCGCCGCGGAACCGCCCGTTGCCGCCCTTCAGCCCGCCCTCCCACGTCGCGCTCGCGTTGCGTACGGCCATCCGGCCCTCCTGTGGTGATTCGCCGTTGATCGCGGGCAGGCGATCCTCACCCGCGCACCCCCGGCAACCTACGCGTTCGAGGTGCCGGCGACCAGATGCGGACGCGCGAGGGGCACGCCCCCTCCGGGCCTCGCGTCACGCGCCCACCTTCCCCAGAAGCCGCTGGGGAGGTTGAGGTCGGCCATGGTTCGGGATGCTTGGACGAGGATCTCACGGCACCCGCGGAGGTCCCTCCCCCGGCCCCCTCCCCGCTCGTTCCTCGCGGAGAGGTGGAGGACGGAACGCCGGTCTCGCGGTGCGGCGACGGGCAGCTCACTGCGCCCGCGGGGCCCCCCTCCCCCGCTCCGCGGGAGAGGGGGAGAGCTTCGAACGCGCTCTGGCAGGGTGGTGCCGCTCTCCTTCCCTCACGCAGCTGGTGGGGGGAGCGTCAGAGAGGGGGGCGCCTGCTCCTCGTGACTGACAATCGGTGGCGCTCCAAACCATCCCGACCACCCCTCCCCCGGGGTTGGCGGAGGGGTCGCCCGCCGTCGCGGGAACGAGCGGTAGGCCGGGCGAGGGAGAGGGCCCCGACGCAGCCGGGGAACCATGGTGGGGCCGCTACGCCGGGGATGCCGTTACGCCCGCGGTGCCTGCGGCGGCTGCGCTTCCTCCGCGCGGCGGGAGGGCGGCACCTCGTCTTCGGGAAAGGCGCTGCCCTCCGCGGCCTTCTGCATCAGCTCCGCCAGCCAGCCGGGCGTGGTCTCGGGGCCGGCCGTGTAGAGTCCGTGCAGCGTGTGGATCAGCGCGTGCAGCGCCGCCTCGCGCCGCTCCGGCGGCAGGTCGCGCACCAGCGAGGTCAGCGCCGCCGCGATCCCGTCCACCGTGAGGTCCGCACCCAGGTTGTTGCGTTCCCGGTGCAGCCAGTCGAACAGCTTGCGCCGGCTCTTCTGGTACGGCATGCCGCCGGCCAGGAACTTGTCCAGCCCGCTGGGGCTCATCCCCACCTGCCGCGCCACCGACCGCAGCGACGTGGCCTGCACCCGGATGGTCACCGCCTCGCGCAGGCGGACAATGGACGGTTGCGGACGCTCGGACATCGCGCGCTCTCGCTGGCGGTTATAGGCAAAGTGGACGCATGCAGGAAGTCTACTTTGTCGCATTTTGCCGCGCAAGTCCAGTGTTTGTGCGCGTGCTGGCGCAACCGGGGCGGTCTCGTGCGGCTGTAGACTGGCCGCCAAACCTCGCTTAGAATGAGCCGGAACGCTGGGCGCGGCCCCTGCGTGACCCTGCCCACACTCAAAACCCGACGTACTCCGAGAGGAGGCCTCATGAGCGCCAGCACGTCACGCCCCGGCACCGGCTCCCGCAACGCGGATTTCGCGTCGCCGCTCACCATTCCCGGCGGTGAGATGGCGGGGACGGAGATCGTCCGCGAGCTGCCGCCGGAGCTGGCGCTTACCGTATGGCAGACGCTGCGCAGCGTGCTGCTGTGGGCCGCCGAGCACCCCGCCCACCGCGGCGGGCTCTTCGAGCCCAGCGCCATGGAGCAGTGGGAGCTGGAGCTGCTGGAGGGCACCTTCGATCCCGACCTGCGCTTTCCGCTGGCCGTGATCGTGGGCGAGCTGGCGGACGCGGCCCGCGCCACGCCGCAGGCGCTGGCCCGCGCCTGCCTGTGCGTCACGGAATGGGGGCTGGCCCACAACGCGGTGCGGACGGCGCTGGGGTTTACCGAGGCGGCGGCGCTCTGCTGGCCGGATCATCCGCGCTACGCCTGGATGGCCGGGCGCCTGCTGCGCGCCCACGGCCACCTGCGCGAGGCGGAACTGTGGATCAAGCGCTCCGTACGCGTCGCCGGGAGCATGGGCGACTGGGAGGCCCAGACCCTCGGCCTCAACAGCCTGGGAAACGTGTTCGCTGAGTCCGGTAACTATCGGAAGGCCCTGCACACGCACGCACAGTCGTTGCGGCTCGCGCGCAAGCACCGTCTACGGGAGAGGGAGGGCGAGGTGCTGCACGACCTTTTCGTCGCGTCAGCCCACATGGACGATCTCGATTCCGCGGAGAGCTACGCGCGCGGTGCCCTCGAAATCTACCGCTCAGGACATGCGCGACTGCTGCCGCTGGCTCACGATCTCGCGGTGCTCTGGATTCAGCGGGGGCAGTTCGATCGTGCGCTTCCCGTGCTTCTTGCCCTCGTGGATCATTTCACCGACCCTGCCGATCGCCTTTTCATTCTTGCTTCCGCAGGGTGGGCTTCGGGTGTTTGCGGGGAGGAGGCCCACTTCCAGCGCCTGTCCAACGAAGCCGTCGAACTCTCAGAACAGCACCCGGCGGGTCGTTCGGTTGCCCGAGCGCTCTATGAGTTGGGTCTCGGTGCGTGGCATCTGGAGCGCTGGGAATCCGCGGAAGCCCTCCTCTTTCGGGCAGAAACCGTGGCGCGCACGCGGGGAGAAGCGGATGTGATCGTTCTCGCTGAAAGCGTGCTCTCCGCGGTCCGCAGTCGACAGCCCGCGAACCCGGCGAAGGTCGAGGTTGCGCGCGCGTCTGCCGGCCACCAGAGCCTGGCCGGCAGATTCGTCGCGAAGTTGCGTGGGGCGGCCGTTCTCACCGAGGCGCGGTGACGCCAGCCCTATGCGATGTCGGGGATCAGTTGCCGGAACCCATCATTCCAGGGCCGCGTCCGGTGCTGTCGCTGCTGACGGTGCTCTCGCCGGTGGAGCCGCCCGTGCCGTTCCCAGAGCCGATCGTATTGCCGCCGTCGAAGCTGGGCGCGGCCGGCACACGCAGGGCTGGATCGGTCGGGGCGGGGGAGGAGCAGGCGGCGAGGACCAGCGCGGCGGCCAGGGCGGGGAGGCGAAGCGACTTCATGGAATCATCTCCTGGAAACGGGGAACGGGACAGGGTTGCAGCCGTGCGAGGAATGTTGCCGCAATCGGGCGGCGGTCAACGCACGCACCGCCGCAGATGACCGCCCCTGTGGCGCCATCATCGCTCACTTTTGCTTCCAACCTGCGGCCGGTGCTGGTGATGGAGCGGGCGCTGATGCCGCTGTTCGAGTCGATCGGCGCGCCCTTCCGACCGCTGGGGGATGTGGCGTGGGAGGAGCTGGACGTGTCGCTGCGCCTGGCCCCCGCCACCACGGTGGTGGTGGTGGACCCGTACGCCGGCACCCGCCGCGGCGACCGCTTTCCCCGCGTGCGCGACCTGCTGCGCCGCTTTCCCTCCGTCCCCGTGATGGCGGCCATGGAGCTGCGCCCGGAGGTGGCCGGCGACGTGGCGATGCTGCTGGAATGGGGCGTCAGCGAGGTGCTGGCGCTGGGGCCGGAGAGCACGCCCGCGGCGGTGGCCGCGCGGCTGCGGCAGGCGCACGCGCGGCCGTTCAAGCGCGGGCTGGAGGCGACGCTCTCGCCGTACGTGAAGGCCGAGGCGCGGCAGATCCTGCTGGCGGGGGCAGAGATTGCCGCGGAGGGGGGGCAGGCGCCGCAGCTGGCGCGGCGGCTGGGGGTGAGCGCGCGCACGCTCACGGTGTGGTGCGCCCGGGCGGAGCTGCCGGCGCCGCGGCAGGTGCAGGCGTGGCTACGGGTGCTGCTGGGGTGCGTGCTGCTGGACGATCCCGGCCGTACCGTCTACGGCGCCGCCTACGCCAGCGGCTACCAGACGGAGCGGTCGCTGCGCCGCGCCATCACCACCCTCCTGGGGGTGGACAGCACCACGCTGCGCCGCTCCGGCGCCTTCGCCACGGCGTCGGCGGCCTTCAACGCCATGCTGCGCGACGCCCGCGAAGCCGCGCGCGAGCGTCGCAAGGCGGAGCTGCGGTGAGAAGGCGGTACTCGATCCAGAAACAGGGCCGTTGATTCCTGAGGCTGAGAGGGTGTTGCCAAACCGCCACGAACGAGCGTTGTCTTCCTGAAGGAGCACCACACGGAAACCGCGTACGCACAACCGCTTGTGCGCGACCGAAGGATCTTCTCTCCGTCACCCGGGGCTGGCTCCCGCGGTACGAAGCTAGCCCCGCGCTTCTGCCGGCAAGATCCTGCAGGACCGGAGGGCTGGCTTTCGCGCGATGGACCAGCCCCTCGGTTATGCCGGCAAGATCCTTCGGTCGGCGCCCTGGCTTTTGCGCACACGCGGGGTTCAGCGCGGCGCCTCCCTCAGGAAATCAATGCCGCCGCTTTCTACATCTTGGTATCTGCTACCGTTGCAGCTTCCTGCAAGGAGTCGTGCATCCTGCACCGCGCCACGCGCGTGCGGCGCAACGTGCCGGCATGGCGAAGCGTTTGCGGAGCAACGAGTTGCATCCGCGGTGCACGGGGTGGAACGGATGGTGCCCATCCACCGGGCACACTACCAGACACTGAACGGCGTGGAGGGACGGGTGAGCGTATGAGGTTGTCTCTCATGCGTTTACTTGACACCCCCGTATGGGCGGCCTAACTTGGCCCGCTCCATCACCAGCCACGGCTGAGTCGGGAAGACTTCCGGCACGCGGGCATGCACCTCCTGCCCGTGCGATTTTCCGTCACCAGAGGTATCGCAGGTCCATGCCCCAATCCCGCTGGACGCTGATGCTCGTCCCGCACGACAACGAGCGCGTTCGCTCGTTCCAGGTGTCGGGCAAGAGCATCCGGGCCGCCCTCTCCGCCCTGCTGATGGGCGTGCTGCTGCTGGGCACCTTCAGCGTCGCCTTCTTCCTCAACCAGTCCCGGCACGTGCAGAACGCCAGCCTGCGTGCCGAGAACGAGGCCCTGGCCGCCGAGGTCGACGAGATGCGCCGGCAGATGGAGCAGCTGGACGAGTCCATCGCCGCGCTGACCGAGAAGGACGAGCAGCTGCGCGTGGTGGCCGGGCTGCCGGAGATCGACCCCGACGTGCGGCGGGTGGGGATCGGCGGGCCGGGGAACACGGGGGCGTCGGCGCTGGCGCGGCTGAACCCCCGCGCGGCCCGCAAGGTGGAGTCGACGGAGCAGGACCTGGGCGCGCTGGTGCGCCGCGCCTCCCTGCTGCGCACCAGCATGGACGAGGCGCTGCTGCAGATCCAGCGCAACCGCGAGCGCATGGCCTCCACCCCCACCATCCTCCCCGCCAACGGGCACCTCTCGTCGCTCTTCAGCGGCAGCCGCTACCACCCCGTTCTCCGCGTCTCCCGCCCCCACAAGGGGATCGACATCGCCGCGCGCGTGGGCGAGCCCATCCTGGCCGCCGCGCGGGGCCGCGTGGTCTTTGCCGGCAACCGCAGCAACGGCTACGGCAACATGGTGGAGATCGACCACGGCTACGGCTACGTGACGCGCTACGCCCACGCCAGCCGGCTGCACGTGCGCAGCGGCCAGACGGTGGACCGCGGCACCCGCATCGCCGACGTAGGCGCCACGGGGCTCACCAGCGGGCCGCACCTGCACTACGAGGTGGAGCAGAACGGGCGGCAGGTGGATCCGCTGAACTTCGTGATCGGCGACGCCCTGCCCTGAACCCCGAGGGAATAGGGAATAGGAACAGATGGGAGGAGTGCCCGGCGGGCGCTCCTCTTTTGTTTGTCCCGCACTGGCCTCGACGGCCGCAAAGTGAGAGATTGTCGGCGCCGCGCGGCGTGCCTGCCGGGCGGCGCTCCCCGCGTTACGGTCGATGCTGAACCTCGCGCTTGCCTTACTCTCGCTCGCCGCCGCCGCGCCGGACACGGTGCCGGCGCTGCCGCCCGCCGCCGCGCAGCCGGCGGTGGTGGTGCTGCGGCAGCCGGCGCTGCCGATCGTCGCGCTGCGCATGTCGCTGCTGGCGGACGACCCGCCGGGGTACGCGGGTGCCGGGCACCTGATACAGCACCTCTTTCTCCCCCGGCTGGAGGAGCGGATGGCGCGGGTGGGCGGGCGCGTGCAGGCGGTGCGCACGTCGGACGCGGTGGTCTACACCGTCGTGGGCCCGGCGTCGGAGCTCGGCTACCTTGCGGAGACGCTGCGCTCCGTCCTTCGCGCGCCGGCCGCGGGGACGGGGGAGATGCTGGCCGCCGCCGCCGCCCTGGGGCAGGAGCGGGGGGCGGAGCGGGAGATCGCGCCCCAGTACGTCCGCGCCGCCCTGCGCGCCGGCCTCTTTCCCGACGACCTTCCCGCCGCGGGGACGGAGGCCGCGCTGGCCCGGCTGAACACCGCCCCGCTGGACGGGGTGTGGGCGGCGATGTACCGGCCCGACCGCGTCTCCATCGTGGCCGTGGGCGACGTGGAGATCGCGGGCGTGCGCCGCGCCTTCGGCGAGCTTCCCGCCGCGGGCGACGCGGAGCTGCCGCCGCTGGCCGACACGGTGCGCGCCTTCGCGGCCGACACCCCGCAGGCCACGCGCGGCTGGTTCGGCCGGGCGTGGAGCGCGGCGGAGGCGGACCCGGCGGCGCTCACCGTGACCGCACGCCTGCTGCGCAACCACCTGCGCCGGCGGATGACCCGCTCCGCCGTGGACGTGGAGCACTGGTGGACGCACCACGGCCAGGCGCTGGCCCTGGTCGTCGCCACGCCGGACTCGCTGGTGCCCGTGGCGCGCCGCACGGTGGAGGGCTCGCTGGCCGCCCTGCGCGAGACGCTGGACGAGCCGCTGGTGCGCGAGGCCGCCGGCAGCGTGCGGCGGGAGATGCTCTTCTTCGCCCGCACCCCGGAGCGCATGGCGGACGTGCTGGGCGCCTTCGCCGACCGCGGCGAGTCCGCCGACGCGGCGCAGCGCTTCTACGCCGCCGTCGCGGAGGTGACGGAGGCGGACGTGCGCGTGGTGCTGGACCTGCTGCTGGAGGCGGAGCCGGCCGTCGTCTACGTGGCCGCGCAGCGCCTGAACCCATCGGATTGACGCGCGTGATGATTCGGATCGCCGGATGGATGGCGCTCGCCGCCCTGCTCGCCGCGCCCGCGGCCGCGCAGGACCGCGTGATCGTGCGCGCAGAGCCGGGGACGCCCGTGGTGGCGGCGGAGGTGCTGATCGCCGTGGGCCCGGCGGACGAGGCGGAGGGGAAGGAGGGGATCACCTACCTCACCGCCCGCGCCGTCACCGCGCCCATCGTCCCCCTGCTGGACTCGCTCACCGCGCAACTGACGGTGCAGCAGCACAAGGACGCGGTGTCGTTCACCGTGATCGCCGCGCCGGACAACTGGCAGGAGGCCACGCGCACCCTGCTGGTCGCGCTCTTCCGCGACCCCGTCGACAGCGTGGCAACCGTCCGCCAGCGCACCGCCACCGTGGCCGAGCTCACCGCGCGCGAGGCCAGCCCCGCCGACGCCCTGGCGCGCCAGGTGGACGCCGCCGTCTTCGGCGAGGAGCACCCCTGGGGGCGGCCCGCGGTGGGGACGGCGCGGAGCGTGGGGCGCATCGCCGTGCGCGAGGTGGACGCGTTCCTGCGCAGCGCCTTCACGGCGGACCGCGCCCTGGTGGCCATCGTGGGCCCGGTGGACCGCGGGGCCGCCCAGGCGCTGCAGGCGTTCATGGACCCCGGCCCGGTACGGCGGACGGAGCTCGGCCCGTTCGAGCCCGCGGAGGAGCCCGTGCGCCGGCAGTACGATGCCATCACCGCGTGGGTGGCCGCCGTCTACCCGTTCGGCGAGGACGCGGACGAGGAGGCGCTGCGGATGCTGGCGCGGCTGGCGGTGGACCACGTTGCCTTCGGACCCCTGCGCCCGCAGGTGTACGACTCGCGCGCCGAGGTGGTGCGCCACGCTGGGGGCGGCGAGCTGCGGTTGGAGATGGTGGTGCCCCCGCGCGAGGCGGAGGACTGGGCGGAGCGCCTTTCCGCGGCCGTGGCCCAGTACGCGGACGAGGCGCTGAGCGAGCCCATGTTCGCGGAGCGGCTGCGGCGCTACCGCGGCGAGCGGCTGCTGGAGCTGGAGTCGCCGGAGGCGCGGGCGCGGGCGCTGGCGCGGCAGGCGCTGGTGGGCGGCCGCGCGGGGACGCGCCTGACGGAGCTGGACGGCCTGACGGCCGAGCGCCTGCACCAGGCGGCCCGCTCCCTCTCCGACCCCGTGATCGTCTTCCTGGGCCCCTTCGTCGAGGAAGACGAGGAAGGCGGCGGCGCCACCGCCGCGCCGCGCTAGCGGCGAAGGGCGGAAACGGCGAGAGGCTCCCGCGGGAGCCTCTCGCCGTTTGTGTGCTAGTGGATCGTCCACAGCCGCCTCCGCCAGTACCCCGGCCGCCTGCGGTGGTGTGCGACCGCGATGATCGCCACGCGTTCAGACCGGACCACGTACACTACGCTGTACCGGAACCGGTCCAGCACGATGCGGCGGGTGCCAAACAGATATGGGCTGCCACGTTCCGGGTGCTCGACCGCGTGTTGAACAGCATCTTCGATTGCCTCAACGAACTCGCCGCCCAGCCCCGGCCTGGACCGTTCGTGCCACGCAGCCGCCGGGATGAACTCACGTTCCGCGGCTGACAGGAACGGTTCATCCTTCACCGGGCGGACGCGTGCGCGTCGGCGACGGCACGGACGCGTTCACGGGCGCGCGCAAAGACTTCAGCCGCGGGAGTGGGCTCGGCAAGACCAGAATCGAGCTCCTCCACGCGCCTCTTGATCTCGTCCGCCCATGCGGCTTCGACCGCGGCGGGATCCTCGTCGTCCTCATCCTCCCACTCCACGCTCTCGAGCAACTCCTGCGCGAGCTGGATGCGCTGTTCGGGGGTGAGGGCAAGCGCCTTCTCCAGTAGCTGCTCGTACTCCGTCGTCGTCGGCATTGCATGCTCCCGGTCAAGGTGATGCCCGCAATATAACGGCGCCATTTCACCTGCGTACAGGGCAAAGACGCTGATCCAGCAAGCTGGTTCGCGTGCTGGCGCGACGGGAGCGAAATGCGTTTTTGCGGCGGCTGAAAATGATAAAAACCGCTACTTTTGCGGCCGGTGCAATCCCTTCACTGGACGTTGACGTTGGTGTCTGCGAAGGCGGACAGCGTGTCGTTGTCGCGGCGAATTCATTCGCCATCCCCGGCTTCGGCATGACGAACGGGGCCGCACCCTGGACGGATGCGGCCCCGCTGCGTTGTTCCCCCCTCCCCGCGGCTACTTCTGCGTGCCGAAGTCCACCGTGGGGGCCTGCTCGGCGCCGGCGGGGGCCTGGTACGGCTCCTTGCGCTCCGCGCCGCTCACGCGCGCGGTGATGGCCTGCGGGAAGGAGCGGATGTAGGTGTTGTACTGCTGCACCGCCTCGTTGTAGTCCTGCCGCGCCCGCGCGATCTTGTTCTCGCTCTCGGTGAGCTGGTCCTGCAGCGCCATGAAGTTCTGCGTGGCGCGCAGCTGCGGGTACGCCTCCACCGCGATGTTCAGGTAGGTGCCGATCTGGCGCGACACCGCCGCGTCCGCCTGCTCCATCTGGTCCACGTTGCGGCTGGCCACCGCCTGGTCCAGCTGCTGCCGCGCCTGCGCCAGCTGCTGCTCCGCCGCGGGGAGCTGCCCGGCGCGCGCGCGGGCCACGTCGGTGTAGGTGCCGCGCTCGAACTCCGCGGCGCCCTTGACCGTGGCCACCAGGTTGGGGATGAGCTGGTTCCGGTTCTGCAGCTGCACGCCGATGTTGGCGCGCGCCTGCTCCGCCCGCTCGTCCAGCGCCTGGATGCGGTTGTAGCCGCATCCGCCCAGCGACAGCGCCACCGTCAGCGCGAACATGCTCTTCAGGGCCCGCATCGTTCTCCTCCGGAGGACAGAGTTCGGGTTGTCGGTTGAACCGCCTTACGGGCGGGGCAGGTCCGCCCCGCCGTGCACCAGCCGGTCCACGTGGGCCACCACGCGCGACACGGCGTCCAGGTATCCCGCCACCACCGGCGCGTCCGCCTGCGGCCGCAGCGCCTCGCCGCCGGCGCGCGCCCGGTGCACCTCCAGCAGCGGCGCGGGGTCGAAGCCCACCCGCTCCGCCAGCCGCCGCACCACCGCTTCCGCGTCGCGCTCGCCGCCTTCGCCGGACAGGCGCAGCACCGTGCGGAAGAGCACCAGGAAGGTGCTGAACGAGCGCGTCAGCAGCTGGCCCAGCTCCGCCGGCTCGCCGGCGAAGAGCAGGTAGCGTTCCCGCAGCTGGATCTGCTTCCCCTTGAGCTCGCGCTCGCACTGCATCCGCAGGTCTTCCAGGCGAATGCCGATCCCCTCGAACGGGTCCGCGCCCGCCAGCACCACGTGCGCGTCGCGGATGTCGGAGACCTCGATGGCCCACACGTCCGCCGAGCCGCGCCACTCGTCCACCGACATCATCAGCGGCGGCGGGTTGCCTTCGGCCACCCACGCCCGCGCCGCCTCCGTCGCGCGCCGCAGCGCCGCGGGGGAGAGCTCGCGCAGCAGCACCAGCACGTTCAGGTCCGACACCCCGGGCCGGTACTCGCCGCGCGCGGCGGAGCCGTACAGCACCACCGACGCCAGCTCCGCGCCGTAGACCCGCCGCATCTCCTCGGCGAAGCGCCGCGCGCGCTCCTCCGGCCGTTCGCTCTCGTTTCGTGTCACCAGTCGCCTCCCGCGCCGCCGCCTCCGAATCCGCCGCCGCCCCCGAATCCCCCGAACCCGCCCCCGCCGCCGCCGCCGAATCCGCCG
>DATAAG010000432.1:0-19050 GCA_036260235.1 Longimicrobium sp. | reverse complement strand
GGACCTGTGCACGGAACAACTCTGCTGACTCTGCTGACTCTGCGTGAGGTCCTTTCTTTTCGAGCATCTGGTATCACGGCGAGTTGGGGAGAAAACGAGAGGACGCGGAGAACTTCATCGTTCTCCGCGTCCTCTCTTTTTGCCTCGGCGTCACTCTGCGCGAAACCTGCTCCTCCGGCTCTCTGCAGAGAGGGAGCGTCAGGCCGCGTTGGCCTTGCGGCGGCCGCGGCGCCGCGGCACGTGCGGCGGCGCGTCCAGGGTGGCGGCCAGCGTCATGTCCTCGTGCGGCGGGTGGATGCGCGAGCGCATGTCCATCTCGCCCTCCTCGTCGCTCAGCTTGGTCTCCTGGCGGCGGATGCGCCCCGCCTCGCGCGCCTCGTTGAGCTCCGCCAGGAACTTCTCCGACGCGGTGGCGAACGCGCCCTGCTTGCGCAGCTGCGTCAGCATCACCCCCGTGAACTCCTGCACGGCGCGGCGCAGCGAGCTGTCGCTGGCGTAGCCGCAGGTGTACGCCACGCTCAGCACCGTCTGGCCGGGGTCGTCCAGCAGCTCGCAGGCGAGCAGCACGCGCATCCACGCCAGGATGCGGCGCGGCGGCGGCAGGTCCGCCTGCTCCGCCCAGCGCAGCAGGGTGCGCTCGGAAAGCTTCAGGCTGGCGGCCAGGTCGCGGCCGTGCCCTCCCTCCGCCACCACCTCCGCCGCCGCCATCAGCAGCGCGCGGGCGCGGCCGGAGAGGTTGGTGGGGAGCGAGCGCTCCAGCAGGCTCTGCAGCGGGCGCCCCTGGGCGCTGCGCAGGCGGCGGGAGATGGCCTCCACCGTGTCTTCCTCGTCCAGCGCGATCACCTCCTTCACCCCCCACTCGCCCAGCGTGCGCAGGTCGCGCACGCGGCCGCGGCGCACCTCCAGCGCCGTGATGACGGTGGCGCTGGGGAACTCCCACAGGATGGAGCGCAGCTCGGGCGCCAGCTCCGCCTCGGTGCCGTAGGTGCGGGTGTAGGGGTCCACCACCACCAGCGCGGCCGGCGGCGATTCGATCAGCGCGGTGCGCAGCGCGTCCCAGTCGTCCACGAACTGGGTCTTGAACCGCTGGTTGCCCACCCGGCGCACCCGCTCCTTGAAGACGGGGTCGGAGTGCATCACGATCAGCGGGCGCGCGATGGGTTGCATGCTCTGTCCTCGGTTGGTCGCGGTCGACGAAGGTGGCCGTTTCGCGTATGACGCCAGGCGTACTCATTGTAACCTCCCGGCCTGATTTTGTCCAGCTTTCCGCGGATTCGGCCGCCCGGTGGATGTCGGCTCACGTATGCCGCCTGCCGTCGAACACGTCTGTCCCCCGCAGGCGCTACCGGGCCGCGCCGATCGCGTCTGCGGCAGAACAGGAATGGCTCCGGGCAGCCGCCGATCGCGGTACGCGGCTCCAGTAGCCCGGGCGCACCCCGGGAAAGGCCGCTTCCCGCGGCGTACGCGGAGGAAGCGAGAGAGGACGCGGAGAAACCCTTCCGTTCTCTGCGCCCTCCCGTTTTTCCTCCGCCTCCTCCGCCGGAAACCCCCGGGATTCCGCGGGGGAATTCCCGGCTGTCTACTCCATACCTTTTCCGCCTTACTCTTGCCTTACCCATCACCCCGGAATAATATCTAGGACCACGACGGCAGTCTCCCTAGATTGCACGATGTCGGCGCGGCGCTCCCCGGGGGCGTGCGCGCCGATTGTTCCCCCCCAGGCGAGCCATGAGCGTAGTAGACACTCCCCCCGCCGCCATCCCCGCGGTACCGCTGGCGCGCGTTGCCCCCGAGCAGGAGCCGGACCCCGGCCGCCTGCCGCTGGCGGCATGGACGCGCGAGGTGCGCCCCTCCATCATCCAGCGGATGCTCTCCTTCAGCGGGCGCGACGACCTCGTCACCTTCGCGCTGGGCCTTCCCGCGCCCGAACTGTTCCCGGTGGACGGTCTCGCCCGGGCGGCGGAGCGCGTGTTTCGCGAGGACGCGGACGCGCTGCAGTACAAGCCCGGGTTCCGCCCGCTCAAGGAAGAGGTGGTGCGCATCATGGCGCAGCGGGGGGTGGAGTGCCGCCCGGAGCAGGTCTTCCTCACCACCGCCGCGCAGCAGGCGCTCGCCCTGGTCTCCCGCATCTTCCTGGAGCCCCGCGGCACGCTGATCTGCGACGAGCTGGTGTACATGGGCTTCAAGCAGGTCATCGAGTCGTACCAGCCCCGCTTCCTTCCCGTGCGCACGGACCTGGAGACGGGGATGGACGTGGACGCGGTGGAGCGCTACCTGCAGGCGGGGGAGCGGCCGGCCTACATCTACTGCATCACCGACGGCCACAACCCCATGGGGTGCAGCCTGAGCCCCGGCAAGCGCGAGCGGCTGGTGGAGCTGGCGCGCCGGTACCGCGTGCCCATCGTGGAAGACGACGCGTACGGCATGCTGTACTACGAGCGCCCGCAACCGCCCATGCGCGCGCTGGACGACGAGTGGGTGCTGTACGTGGGCTCGTTCAGCAAGGTGCTGGCGCCCAGCTTCCGCCTGGGGTGGATCGTGGCGCCGGAGCACCTGGTGCCGGTGCTGGGATGCGCCAAGGACGGGCAGGACCTGGACATGTCCAGCTTCACCCAGCGGATGGCGGCGGCGTACCTGGCGGACGGCGGCTTTCCGGAGCACCTGGCCGGGGTGCGGGCGGAGTACCGCGTGCGCCGCGACCTGATGCTGGAGCTGCTGGCGCGCGAGCTGCCGGCCGGCAGCACCTGGAGCACCCCGTGCAACGGCGCGCTCCTCTGGGTGGAGCTGCCGGAGCGGTACGACACGGAGGCGCTGCTGGAGACGGCGATGCGCGAGGGCGTGGCCTACGTTCCCGGCTCGGCGTTCGCGGTGCCGGGAAGGAGCGTGGGGCGCAGCGGAATGCGGCTCAACTTCTCCTACTCGCCGCCGGACGCCATCCGCGAAGGGATGGCCCGTCTGGGCCGGGTGCTGCGCGAGAACGGCTAGGCCACTTTCGGCCAGCGTGGTAACGGAGTTACTGTAGGGGCGGATCTGCTACGGCGGGTCCGCCCCTCGCCGTACCCTCCGCCGCCGTATCCGCCGTGCCCGCTTCGCCCTTCACCCCCGCCTCCGCCGCCGTGGAGCCGCGCTGCATCCACGAGCTGTTCCAGGCGCAGGCCGCCGCCGCCCCGGACCGCACCGCGCTCGTCCACCAGGCGACGCGCGTCCCGTACGCGGCGCTGAACGAGCGCGCCAACCGGGTCGCGCACCGGCTGCGCGCACTGGGCGTGGGGCCGGAGGTCCCCGCCGCGCTCTTCCTCCCCCGCACGCCGGAGCTCGTCGCGGCGATGCTGGGGGTGCTGAAGGCGGGAGGCGCGTACGTGCCGCTGGACCCGGCGTATCCCGCGGAGCGCGTGGGGATGATGCTGGGCGACACCCGCGCCCCCGTGGTCCTCACCCACTCCTCCGTGGCGGACCGCCTTCCGGCGCACGACGGGAGGACGATCGTGGTGGATGCGGATCGGGCGATCGACGGTGCGCCGGCGGAGAATCCCCCGCCGCTCGCCCGGGCGGAGAACCTGGCGTACGTCATCTACACGTCGGGCTCCACCGGCCGCCCCAGGGGGGTGCAGATCGAGCACCGCAGCGCCTCCGTGGTCCTCCGCTGGCTGCGGGAGACGATCCCGGACGAGGAGCGGGCGTGCGCGCTGGGCGCCACCTCCGTCTGCTTCGACGTCTCCATCGCGGAGGTCTTCGGCACGCTCTGCTGGGGAGGCACGCTGGTGCTGGTGGACGACGCGCTGGCCCTCGCCTCCGTCCGCGAGCCCGTCCGCCTGGCCAGCATGGTGCCCACCGCCGCGGCGGAGCTGCTGCGGCAGGGCGCGGTTCCGGCCACCGTCCGCACGCTCGCCCTGGGCGGCGAGCCGGTGCCGCGGGCGCTGGCGGACGCGCTCTACGCGGCGACGGGGGTGGAGCGCATCCTGAACCTCTACGGCCCCACGGAAGACACCACCTACTCCACCTGCGCCCTCGTCCCCCGCGACCCCGCCCGGCCCGTGACCGTCGGGCGGCCGGTGGCCGGGTCCGCCGTGCGCGTGCTGGACCCTTCGCTGCGCGCCGTTCCGGACGGCGGCGAGGGGGAGCTGTTCATGGCCGGTGCGGGGGTCACGCGCGGCTACCTGGGCCGCCCGGCGCTGACGGCGGAGCGGTATCTCCCGGACCCGCTCTCCGAGGTCCCCGGCGCGCGCATGTACCGCACGGGCGACCTGGGCCGGCGCCGCCCGGACGGCGAGTACGACTGCCTGGGCCGCATCGACCGGCAGGTGAAGATCCGCGGCTTTCGCGTGGAGCCGGAGGAGGTGGAGGCCGTCCTGGCCGCGCACCCCGGCGTCGACGAGGCCGCCGTCGCCGCGCGAAAGGATACCATCGGCGAGCCGCGGCTGGTGGCGTGGACCGCCCCCGCCGGCACCCCCGGCGCCGAGCTGCGCGCCTTCCTGAAGGCGCGGCTGCCGGACTACATGGTCCCCTCCGCCTTCGTCGCGCTGGACGCCCTCCCCCGCACTCCCAACGGCAAGATCGACCGGCTCTCGCTCCCGGAGCCGGCAGGGCTGGAGCGCGCCGAGGGGGACACGTACGCGGCGCCGCGCACGCCGGTGGAGGAGATCCTCTGCGGGATCTGGGCGCAGGTGCTGGGAGTGGAGCGTGTGGGCGCCGACGACGACTTCTTCGCGCTGGGCGGGCACTCGCTGCGCGCCGTGCAGATCGTCGCGCGGCTGCGGGACGCGCTGGGGGTGGACGTCCCCCTCCCCGCCGTCTTCCAGGCGCCCACCGTCCGCGCGCTGGCCGCCGAGGCGGAGCGCGCGATCGGCGGCGCCGGGTCCTCCGCGGGGCACATCGGCCGTGTCGATCGTGGCCGTCCGCTCCCGCTCTCTCCGGCCCAGGAGGCGGTCTGGTTCTTCGAGCGGCTCTCCCCCGGGATGCGCTCCTACCAGTTCCAGGCGGAGGTGCGGCTCCGCGGCGAGGCCGACGCCGGCGCGCTGGAGGCGGCGCTGACGGAGATCGTCCGCCGGCACGAGATCTTCCGCACCACCTTTCGCGAGACCGGCGGCCAGCCGATGCAGGAGGTGCACGCGCCCTGGACCGTGTCGCTCCCGGCGATCGACGTCCGCGGCCTCTCCGCGGACGGACTGCACGCGCGCTACCGCGAGGAGTTCGAGCGGCCGTTCGACGTGGGCGCGCTGCCGCTGGCGCGCTGGACGCTCTTCCGCACCGGCGAGCGCGAGCACGCGCTGCTGTGCGTGGAGCACCACCTGGTGCACGACGGCTGGTCGTTCGGCGTCTTTCTCCGCGAGCTCACCGCCCTCTACGCCGCCTTCTCGCGCGGGCAGCCGTCGCCCCTGCCGGAGCCGGCGCTGCAGTTCGGCGACTTCGCGGCCTGGCAGCGGGAGTGGCTGCAGGGGGAGGAAGCGCACCAGGGGCTGCGCTTCTGGCGGCAGAAGCTGGCCGGCGCGCCCCCCGCGCTGGACCTGCCGGTGGACTTCACTCGGCCGCCGCGCATCAGCTTCGAGGGCGAGTCGCTGCACCTGCGCCTGCCGGCGGAGCTGGCGCGCGCCGCGGACGGGTTCAGCCGCCGCCACGGCGTCACGCTGTACATGACGCTGCTGGCCGCCTTCCAGGCCCTGGTGCACCGCTACACGGGCCAGGACGACTTCGTGCTGGGCGGCGGCTCCGCGGGGCGCCGGCTGCGCGCGTCGGAGGAGGTGATCGGGATGATCGTCAACGTCATCCCCCTGCGCGCGGACCTCTCCGGCGACCCGGACTTCCTGGCGCTGGTGGACCGGGTGCGGCGGACGGCGCTGGAGGCGTACCCCCACCAGGACGTGCCCTTCGCCGCCATCGTGGACGCGGTGCAGCCGGACCGCTCGCTGGACCGCCTCCCCATCTTCCAGCACTCCTTCAACATGCACCACGCGCCGTACCCGGACCTCCGCCTGCCGGGGATGGAGATGGAGGTCACGGAGGCGCTGGGCAACCGCACCGCCAAGTTCGACCTGCAGGTGATCGTCATCCCCCGCGCGCAGCAGAACGCCGCCGCCGGGGACGAGGTGACGATGATCTGGGAGTACGCCACCGACCTCTACCGCCGCGAGACGGTGGAGCGGATGTGGGACCACTACCAGGTCCTGCTCGCCTCGCTGCTGGCGGATCCGGCGCGCCCCGTCGGCGCCGCCGCCCTGATGGGCGACGACGAGCGGCGGCGGGTGCTGGCGTGGAGCCGCGCGCCGGCGGAGTACCCGCGCGACGCCACCCTGCACGGCCTCTTCCGTGAGCAGGCCCGCCGCACGCCGCACGCGCCGGCGGTGGACTGGGGCGGCCGCGCGGTGACGTACGCGGAGCTGGACGCCGCGTCGGACCGCATCGCGTGGCGGCTGGGGGCGCTGGGCGCGGATCCCGAGGCGCGCGTCGGGGTGGCGATGGAGCGCGGGGCGGAGCTGGTGGCGGCGATGCTGGGCGTGCTGAAGGCCGGCGCCGCCTTCGTGCCGCTGGACACGGAGTACCCCGCGGAGCGGCTGGCCTTCATGCTGGCGGACTCCCGCGTCGCCGCGCTGGTGGTCGCGAGCCAGGTGCCGGCGGCGCTGGCGGACTTCCGGGGTCCGGTCGTGCGGCTGGACGCGCTGGATGCGGACGAGGGCGCCGGCGCGCCGGACGCCTTCGCCGCGGCGGAGTCGCTGGCCACCGTGGTCTACACCTCAGGGTCCACCGGAACGCCCAAGGGGGTCGCGCTGGCCCACCGCGGCTTCGTGCGGCTGGTGCGCGGCGCCAACTGGGTGCGCTACGAAGGGGGCCAGCGGGTGTCGCAGACCTCCACCGCCTCGTTCGACGCGTACCACCTGGAGGTGTGGGGCGCGCTGCTGCACGGCGGGTGCGTCGTCGGCATCGACCGCGACACGCTCCTTTCCCGCGAGGCGCTCCACGCGCGGGTGCGGGAGGGCGGGATCACCCTCCTCTTCCTCACCACGCCGCTCTTCAACGAGCTGGGGCGCGAGGCGCCGGAGCTCTTCGCCGGCCTGCCGCAGGTGGTGACCGGGGGCGAGGCGCTGGACCCCGCGGCCGCCCGGCGGGTGCGGGAGGAGGCGCGGCCGGGGTACCTGGCCAACATCTACGGGCCCACGGAGAACAGCACGCTCTCCACCTTCCACGCGCTGGACGCGGTGGCGGGGGACGCGCCGTCGGTGCCCATCGGCCGGCCGCTCGCCAACAGCACCGCCTACGTGCTGGACGGACGGATGGCGCCCTGCCCCGCCGGCGTTCCCGGCGAGCTGTACGTGGGCGGCGACGGGCTGGCGCGCGGCTACCTGGGCCGCCCGGGGATGACGGCGGAGCGCTTCGTCCCCGACCCGTTCGGAGCGCCGGGATCGCGCCTGTACCGCACCGGCGACCGCGCCCGCTGGAAAGAGGGCGCGTCAGTGCGTGAGTGCGTCAGTGCGTCGGTGGGGGACCCACAGGGGGTTGCCCACGAGCAGCGAACCCAGCCGCCGTCCACTCACGCACTCACGCACTCACGCACTCACGCACTGGAGTTCCTGGGCCGGATGGACCAGCAGGTCAAGGTGCGCGGCTTTCGCGTGGAGCCGGGGGAGATCGAGGCCGCCCTGCGCGAGGATCCCGCGGTGCTGGACGCGGCGGTGGTCGCCCGCGCCCGCCCGGGCGAGCCGATGACGCTGGCCGGCTACGTGGTGCCGCGCGTGAGCGCCTCCGCCGATGCCGCGGCCGTGCGGGCGCGGCTGGCGGCGCGGCTGCCGGAGTACCTGGTGCCCTCCACCCTGACGGTGCTGGACGCGCTCCCCCGCACCCCCAGCGGCAAGGTGGACCGCCGCGCCCTCCCGGAGCCCATCCTCTCCGCGCCGGACGCGGAGGACGGCTTCGTCGCTCCCTCCACCCACGACGAGCGCGCCATCGCCGCCGCGTGGAGCGAGGTGCTGGAGATCGAGCGGGTGGGCGCGACGGACGGCTTCTTCTCCCTGGGCGGCCACTCGCTGCGCGCGGTGCGCATCGTCAACCGCATCGAAGAGCTGCTGGGCGTGCGCCTTCCCGTCTCGGCGCTCTTCGACGCGCCCACCGTGCGCGGGCTGGCGGAGCGGGTGGCGCGAGAGCGGGACGCGGGGCTGCCGGACCGCCTGGACTGGCTGGAGTCGCTGTCGGAGGAAGAGGTGCAGGCGCTGCTGGAGCGGATGGACGCCTGAGCCATGCGCTCCCGCCCCGTGCGGGCCCCAAAGGGACGGCCGGCCGGCGTCAACACCGCGCGAGTTCCTCCCGACCTGCCCGGGAGGGGCGCGCGGCGGTTCCAAAAGGTGCGGCAAGTGTGTTAGATTGACGGCTCTTCCGGCGACTGCCACCTTCCCGGGGCGTGGCGGCCGGGCCTGACGGGGCACGGCCCACGCCCGTGGGCGGCGCCTTCTTTTCTTTCGCGGACGAGCGTGAACGACACCGCCGCCCCACCGGCCGAGCGCCAGCCGATCCTGAAGGTGCTGGGCGAGATGCGCGCCTTCACGGTGATCTGGCTGGGCCAGCTGGTCTCCGGGCTGGGCTCCGGCCTGACCGGGTTCGCGCTCCCCGTGTGGATCTACCAGGAGACGGGTTCCGCGGAGGCGTTCGGCCTGCTCTTCTTCGCCGCCACCATCCCCGCGGTGCTGACGGCCCCGTTCGCGGGGGCGCTGGTGGACCGCTGGGACCGGCGCCGCGTGCTGCTGGTGGCCGACGGCCTGTCGGCGCTGATGACGCTGGGGATCGCGGCGCTGCTGTACACGGGGCGGTTCGAGGTCTGGCACTTCATGGCGCTCTCCGCCGTGGGATCGGCGCTGGGCAGCTTCCAGTACCCCGCGTTCGGCGCGGCCATGGGGGCGCTGGTGCCCAAACGGCACTTTGCCCGCGCCTCCGGGATGATGCAGACCAGCGACGCCATCGCCGGTATCCTGACCCCCGTGCTGGCCGGCGTGCTGGTGGTCACGGTGGGGCTGTGGGGGATCCTGCTGATCGACTTCGCCACCTTCCTGGTGGCGGTGGGCACCCTGGCCGCGGTACGCATCCCCAGCGCCCCGCCGGCGGAGGGGCCGCGCCGCGGCCTGCTGCACGAGGCGCACGACGGCTGGGTGTTCGTGCGCGAGCGTCCCGCGCTGCTCTTTCTGCTCTTCTACTGGATGGCCAGCAACCTGGTCACCGGGATGATCAACCCGCTCCTCAGCCCCATGGTGCTCTCCTTCGCCACCCCGGCGGAGCTGGGCGCGGCGATGTCGATGGGGGGCGTGGGGCTGCTGCTGGGGGGCCTGGCCATGAGCGCGTGGGGCGGGCCGCGCAGCAACGTGCTGGGGGTGGTGTCTGGGCAGCTGCTGACCGCCGCGTCGGTCGTGGCCCTGGGGCTGCGCCCGTCGCTGCCGCTGGTGGCCGCGGCGCTCTTCTTCCAGCTGTTCGTGGCGCCGCTTCCCCAGGCCAGCAGCCAGGCCATCTGGCTCAGCAAGACGCCGCAGCAGATGATGGGGCGCGTGTTCGCCATCCGCCGGATGATCGCGCTCTCCACCATGCCGGTGGCCACGCTGGCCGCCGGACCGCTGGCGGAGCGCGTCTTCAACCCGCTGCTGATGCCGGGCGGCGCGCTGGAGCACAGCGTGGGGCGCGCGCTGGGCGTGGGCCCCGGGCGCGGCATCGCGCTGATGTTCGTGCTGATCGGCGGCTTCATGGTCGCCATCACCCTGGTGCTGTACGCCAGCCCGCGCATGCGCCGGCTGGAGGAAGAGATCCCCGACGCCGCCCCGCCGCGCCCCGCGCCCGAGGCCGCGCCCGCCGCCCCCGAGCCGCAGCCCGCGGCCGCGGGAGCGTGACGTTCCGCATCCACACACACACGCCCGAACTGCCATGAGCAACGAAGAGCGCGAAGATACCACCGTCTACGAGGCGGTGGTCAACGACGAGGAGCAGTACTCCATCTGGCCGGCCGACCGCGAGCTGCCGCTGGGCTGGCGCAAGGCGGGCAAGAGCGGGCTCAAGCCCGAGGTGCTGGCGTGGATCGAAGAGGTGTGGACCGACATGCGCCCCCTCTCGCTGCGCAAGAAGATGGAGGAGGACGCCGCCCGCCAGGCCGGCGGCCAGCAGTAGGAACGATCGCGGCCGGCTCCGGCGCGAGGGTTCTCCCTGCGTCTGCCGAGGCCCTCCCCCCGCCCGGCCCTTCGCGCGTTCCTCGCGGCGGCGGGCGGCCCCTCCCCGACCTTCGGGGAGGGGTGGCCGGGATCGTTCGGGCGTCGAGGAGGATGTGGCCGGGCGACGGGCGCTCCCCCTCCTCCGCTGCGAACCGCGCGGGAGTGGGAACGGCAACGAAGCTGCCGAAACGCGTTCGACTTCTCCCCTCTCCCGCGGGCCGGGGGGAGGGGGCACCCGCGAACGCAGTGAGACGCCCGCCGGAGCGCTCCGATCCATCGGTGCCCGACCACCTCTCCCAAGGGTTTCGGAGGGAGGTGTGCGAGTCATGCGGGCCTGCAGGGGCGTCAACGCGCGCACGGAAGCACCCATCCACGGAAAGACCCGCAAGCGAATGCCGGAGATCGATACGAGCGAGGGACAGACGCCGCTGCGCACCATCGGCGTGGTGGGCGCGGGGGTGATGGGCGCGGGCGTGGCGCAGAACCTGGCGCAGACGGGGCACCGCGTCCTGCTGCTGGACGTGGGCCAGGAAGCGCTGGACCACGCCCGCGGGGAGATCGAGCGCAACCTGCGCTTCCACGGCTTCTTCACCAGGCAGAAGGGCGGCCCGCCGCCGGCGGAGGTGCTGCAGCGCATCACCTTCACCACCGACTACGCGCCGTTCGCGGAAGCCGACTTCGTGGTGGAGAACGCGACGGAGAAGGTGGCGATCAAGCAGGGCATCTACCCCGTCCTGGACGAGGTCTGCCCGCCGCACGCCTGCTTTGCCGCCAACACGTCGTGCATCAGCATCACCCGCATCGGCGGGTGGACGCAGCGGCCGGACCGGGTGCTGGGGATGCACTTCATGAACCCCGTCCCCCTGAAGCCGGTGGTGGAGACCATCCGCGGCTTCCACACCTCGCAGCAGACCATCGACACCGCACTGCGCTTCCTGGGCCAGATGGGCAAGGAGGGGATCGTCGTCAACGACCTTCCCGGCTTCGTGAGCAACCGCGTGCTGATGCTCACCATCAACGAGGCCATCTGGGAGGTGCAGGACGGCGTGGCGTCGGCCGAGGACATCGACCGCATCTTCGTCACCTGCTTCGGGCACAAGATGGGGCCCATCGCCACCGGCGACCTGATCGGGCTGGACACCATCCTGTACTCGCTGGAGGTGCTGTACGACAGCTACAACGACCCCAAGTTCCGCCCCTGCCCGCTGCTGCGGAAGATGGTGGACGCGGGGCTGCACGGCCGCAAGACGGGCCGCGGCTTCTTCGACTACGGCGTCCCGCAGGCAGGCACGGCCCCCGGCGCCGCCGCGGCGTGAGGGGATGAGGATCAAGTACCCGGGTCGAAGCGACCGGGCGCTTGGTCTGGACACCTGGCACTGGGTACTGGTTTTCCGATGGACATCAAACAGCAGATCCGCGAGTTCGTGTCGCGCTTCTTTCGCGGGCACGACCTGCAGGACGGCGAGGACATCTTCGCCACCGGGTTCGTGAACTCCATGTTCGCCATGCAGCTCGTCAACTTCGTGGAGCAGACGTTCGGCATCACCGTGGAGAGCGACGATCTGGAGATCGACAACTTCCGCTCCATCGACGCCATCGCGGCGCTGGTGGAGCGCAAGCAGGGCGCCGCCGTCTGACGGACGGCGACCGGCTGCGCACCGGCCTGGGCGCGGCGCAGGAGGCCGCGCGGCGCGGCTTCGCCGACTGGGTGGAGCGCGAGGCGGCGCCCTTCGCCGGCGAGTGGGACCGCGAGGGCCGCACACCCCGGCACGTCGTGCAGCGGATGGCGGAGGCGGGGTTCCTGGCCGCCGCCGTTCCCGCGGAGCTGGGCGGCAGCGGGATGGACGCGGTCACCTTCGGCCTGCTGAACGAGGAGCTGGGCCGCGGCTGCTCGTCCCTTCGCTCGCTGGTCACCGTCCACTCGATGGCGTGCCACGCCGTCGTCCGCTGGGGAAGCCGCGCGCAGAAGGAGGCGTGGCTGCCGCGGCTGGCGCGCGGCGAGCTCATCGGCGCCTTCGGCCTGAGCGAGCCGAACGTCGGCAGCGACGCCGGCGCCATCGAGACCACGGCGGAGCCGGACGGCGACGCGTACGTCCTTCGGGGCACCAAGACATGGACCACGTACGGCCAGATCGCCGGCGTGCTCCTCTGCTTCGCGAAGACGCAGGGCAGGCCGCTGGCGCTGCTGGTGGACCTGCGCGCCCCCGGCGTCACGGTCACCCCGCTCGCCGTCAGCGGCACCCGCGCGTCCATGCTCGCGCAGATCGCCTTCGACGGCGTCCGCGTCCCGAAGGAGAACCGGCTCGCCGGTCCCGGCTTCGGCCTGGCGGTGGCGCTCTCCGTGCTGGAGCTGGGGCGGTACAGCGTGGCGTGCGGCTGCGTGGGGATCATCCGCGCCTGCCTGGAGGCCGCCGCCGCGTACGCCGCCACGCGGGTGCAGGGCGGCTCCGCCATCGCCGGGCACCAGCTGGTGCAGGCGATGCTGGCGGACATGGCCACGGACTACCGCGCGGCCCGCCTGCTCTGCCTGCACGCCGGCTGGCTGCGCGACCAGGGCGACCCGCAGGCCGGGCGCGAGGTGTTCCACGCCAAGTACTTCGCGTCCACCGCCGCCACCCGCGCCGCGCTCGCCGCGGTGCAGGTGCACGGCGCCAACGGCCTCACCGACGCGTACCCGGTGGAGCGCTACCTGCGCGATTCCCGCGTGATGGAGATCATCGAGGGAAGCACGCAGATCCAGCAGGCCACCATCGGCCGCTGGGCCGCCGGCCTGGACGGCTGAGGGCGCGCGCACCCGGCATCGACCCGATCCCGATCCCACGTTCGAGAAGAAGCACCGTGAACCGATCCCCGCTCAACGGCTGGACCATCTACCCCGGCCGCAACCCCGGCGCCCGGCTGCGGCTGTTCTGCTTTCCCTACGCCGGCGGCGGCGCCACCATCTACTCCACCTGGCCGCGCGGCCTGCCGCCCGAAGTGGAGGTGGTGGCCGTGCAGCCCCCCGGCCGCGAGGGCCGGCTCTCGGAAAAGCCGTTCTCGGACCTGATGGAGCTCACGGCGGCGATGCACCAGGCGCTGCGGCCGCACCTGGACAGGCCGTTCGCCTTCTTCGGGCACAGCAACGGCGGGCTGATGGCGTTCGAGCTGGCGCGCGCGCTCCGGCGCGAGGGCGGGCCCATGCCGCGGCACCTGTTCGTCGGCGGGCGCCCCGCACCGCAGCTGGAGCTGGACGAGCCGCCCATCCACCACCTGCCGCACGACGAGTTCATCCAGGAGCTGCGCCGCTTCGCCGGCACGCCCGAGGAGATCCTGCAGAACACGGAGATCATGGAGCTCATCATGCCCCTCCTCCGTGCCGACTTCGCCCTAGGCGAAACGTACCGGTACGTGGACGAGCCGCCGCTGGACGTGCCCATCAGCTCCTACGGCGGCCGCCAGGACGACGAGGTGAGCATCGACGAGGTGGAGGCGTGGCGCGAGCAGACCACCGCGGCGTTCCGGATGCAGATCTTTCCCGGCGACCACTTCTTCGTCAACGGCGACCGCGCCCTGGTGCTGGCCGAGCTCTCGCGCGAGCTGCGGCCCCTGATCGCCTCCCTGGACGACATGCGCGCGCATGCCTTCTGACGGATGGGCGGTCCCGCCGGCCGGGCCGCTCGTGCTGGCCCCGGACGAGGTGCACGTCTGGCGCGCCTCGCTGCGGCCGGACGCGGACGTGCTCGCCAGGCTCGAGGCCCATCTTTCTCCCGACGAGCGGGCCCGCGCGGCCCGCTTTCACTTCCCCCAGCACCGCACCGCCTTCGTCGCCGGGCGCGGCGTGCAGCGCGAGATCCTGGGCCGCTACACCGGCCTGCCGCCGGCGGCGCTCGCGTACCGCGAGGGCTCCCACGGCAAGCCGGAGCTGGACGGGCCCGCCGCGGCGTCCGGCATCCGCTTCAACGTCTCCAACTCGGGAGACTTGGCGCTGTACGCCCTCACGCTGCGCCGCGAGATCGGCGTGGACCTGGAGCGGCTCAAGCCCATGCCGGACGGGATGGACATCGCGAAGCGCTTCTTCTCCGCACCGGAGAACGAGGTCTTCGCCGGGCTGGCGGACGAGGTGCGCGACCTGGCGTTCTTTCGCTGCTGGACGCGCAAGGAAGCGTACATCAAGGCGGTGGGCGAGGGGCTGTCGATGCCGCTGGACCGCTTTGACGTGTCCTTCGCGCCCGGCGAGCCCGCGCGCATCGTGCGCACCCGCGGCAACCCGGCAGAGGCGGAGCGGTGGACCATGCTCTCCCTCGAGCCCGGCCCCGGCTACGTGGGCGCGCTGGCGGTGGAGGGCGGCGGCTGGCGCGCGGTCCTGTACGACTGGGACACACCCCGCTGACCCGCGCTGGGCGATCAAGAACGAGCATCGGGCGACTCCACCGTGGAGTCGCCCGATCTTTTTGCCCGTCCTCTGGTTCAGAAGCGCAGGGAGTGCCGGTCTCTGCCTGCGGCGCGCGTCCTTGCCAGCTCTTCCAGGAACACGCGCGAGGCGAGCGGCAGCGCACCCTGCCTGCGCAGGGCCGAGGGGCCCGTGTTCAGAAAGTCCTGCATGGCGCGACGCAGGCTGCTGTCGGAGGAGTAGCCGCAGGCGTGCGCCACCGACAGCACCGAGCGGCCGGGATCGTCCAGCAACGAGGCCGCCATCAGGATGCGCATCCACGCCAGCAGCCGCCGCGGCGGCGGCAGCCCCGCCCGTTCCGCCCAGCGCAGCACTGTGCGCTCGGAAAGGTGCAGCCGCCGCGCCAGGTCCCGCCCCTTCCCCCCCACCGCCACCACCTCCGCCGCCGTCATCATCAGCATCCGCGTGCGGCCGGAAAGCATGGGTGGAAGCGTGCGCTCCAGCAGCGTCTGCAGCGACCGCCCCTCCACCGAGCGCAGGCGGCGGTAGATGGCCTCATGGGTGTCGTCCTCCGCCAGCGAGATGATGTCCGTCACCCCCCACTCGCCCAGCGTGCGCAGGTCCCGCGAGCGTCCGGGGCGGATGTCCAGCGCCGCCAGCACCGTGGCGGAGGGAAACTCCCAGAGCAGCGTGCGCAGCTCGGGGGACAGGCGCGGGTCCTCGCGGCCGGATCCTTCATACGGATCCACGACGAGAATCGCCGCCGGCGGCGAGGCGATCACGGCCGCGCGCAGGTCCTTCCAGTTTGGAATGAAGCTGCATACATAACCCCGCCCCACACGCCGAACCCGCTCCCGGAACGCACTGTTTGTGTGCAGCACCAGGAGCGGGCGGGGAGGTGGGACCATGACTTGTCTGGAAATATTCGGTACGAGAGCGCAAGAGGATGGGCGGAAGAGTGCACCCCACGACATCTTAGGTGAACCTCTCGGGCATCACCATCCTGACCGCCCATCAACCATCCGTATTCATCCACACTACTGGAGCGACGATGAAACTCGCCCGGCTGTTCCTGGCTGTCCTCACCGCGTCCACCCTGGCAGCCTGCAGCGACTCGGTGACCGCACCTCAGGCCGACCCTTCCGCCACCCCCTCCGAGGATGTCTCCTGCTCGCAGGAGCGCCAAGCGGACGGCACGTACATCACGACGTGCGGCAGCCCCGTCATTGGGTCGGGTGGCTGATCCTCCTCCAATACGAACTAAACGAACTCCCCGCGCTCAGTGCATCAGAGCGCGGGGAGTTCGTTTTACTAAACGGCCGCAGCAATTCGACCGTTCTCTAGACTCCGAACAAACTCGCCTGCCAGAGTCTCGGCCTTCGAACTTGGCGCAGAAGCGCGCGAGGCCTGCTGCTTGGCTTGAGCTTGGCGCCCATTTCGAATGGCGTCGATCAGCGACTCAGCGCGTAGACGGACTTTCGCCTGACCCGAGCGCGTTGCCAACTCGTACGCTTCCGAAGCGGCGCTCTCAGCCCTATCCCACTCACCAAGGCTCGCTGCACCGAGAGCCAGATCAAGCATGCAGCCCGGCACTACACCCTGAACGTCAGGATCCTTGTTCAACCGCACCACCTGAGTCAACGCACGCCGGAACAAATCCCTGTTTCCGGCACCCGCTGCGGCACGAGCAATTGATGCAGTCAGGCTCAAGCGATCCTGTGGCGTTGTCAGGTGCGGTTCCAGGGCTTGGAACACCTCCAGCGCGCGAGCAAAGTATCCTTGCTCAACCCAGAAATACGCGACATCGTGAGCGAGAATCGGGAGCGAGGGGTGGTTGGGCCCATAGGCACGGAAAGCCTGTCGGGCATATTCCTCGCCCTGTTCCTTGCGCCCGGTTTCAATCGCAATCGCGAACAGGTCGTGCAACGCCATACCCTGAATCTGCTGCAGGCCTTTCCGCCGAGCAGCGCGTAACGCTTTAATGTGCATTCGATGCGCGGCGGGGAAGTTCCCACGACGGATGAGCATGTTGCCGAGCGCGATGTACGCTCGAGCATACGCTTCCCAATCACCCGTCTGGCGAGCAACCATCACCGTGTGTCGGAACCACGTCTCCGCACGCGGCATCTCGCCGCGACGGCGGGCGAGCTGTCCAACCGCGAGCGCCAGCCGGGCGTTGCGCTGCGAGGCGACCGCAGCGGCCTGGGTGAACGAGAGGGCGGTGTTCAGGTGCCCTTCATCGTCCGCCCAGCGGGCAACGCCGGTGCACGCCTGGGCCACCGCATCACCCTGGATGCGGTCGGCGGCGGAGAGCATCTCGGTGAAGGTGGAAAGCGGACCGGCAAGCTCCTCGGGGATGCGCGCCTCGGCCAGCTCGGCCGCGCGCTTCTTTCCGGCCTCGGGCGAGAACAGCTGGCCGCGATCCTCGGGGTCGGCACTGGCCCAGAACATCACGTTCCGGTACGCCTGCCACAGCAGGATCCCCACCTCGCCGCCAACCTCGCGCAGGATCTCCATCCCTTCCAGCGACTCCGAGCCGCGGGTCAGCGGCGGGGGAGTACGCCAGCGCCGGGGAAGCCGCGGCGCGGCCGCCTTGGACCGGGTGGTCTTCATCCCCTGTATCTCCATTTCAGTATGTGCCCTGTTACGCGTTTGCGAGTGACCTGTATACTATATGCAGGTTGCGTCCAAAACGCCACAATTTCGTTTTCGCGGGCCTCCTTCGGGCGAAGCAGAAGCAATCCGTGAACTCCTTCTGCTACATACCCTTTGCCTGCGGAGGGCGTGGCGCTTTCTGTTTCGTCCTCTCCGCAAACATCCGGTATACACCTAGTATGCCACGCGTGATCCAGTGCTGCAACCCTGCTGATACAAGGCGCAAAACGTGCGCCACCCTCTTGCCGATTACGAATTCTGCTCCCTGACTGCTACCCGTTGCCCGTTCCACGCCCCGCCCATTCATGCACCCCGCACGCGGGGGCTCCGCCCTTTGGGGGCACGTTGCGTACACCACTCTGAGCCATCCATCCGCACCCGCCTCCTGAGGGAAACGCGGGCCAGGCGCGACATCTGACAGCTTTGCTTGCGCTGACGAGCCGCCGCCAAAGTGCTCCGCGGCGGCGGAAGGGCAGGGGGGACCATCCGCCTGACAGCAGGTACTGCTAGCAAGTTAGCAGCCCATGCAATCTCCGTACAAGAATTTTCCGTCGGCACCTGTAAATCGCGGCTTGCGGCCGTCGACGCACCCCTGGTACGGCCGTTGCTCGAAGGCACGGGCGCCGCCAAAGGCGGGCGGTGCCGCGAAATGCAATCGCCGGAGCAGATGACGGACACGCTTCACACGGTTCGCGCGGATGACACGCTGCCGGAGGACGACCGGCGCGAGCAGGCGGACCGGTTTGCGCACGAGTTGCGCGTACAGCGCTTTCTGCAGCCAGACGACGTGACCTGCGGGCCCACCTGCCTGCGCAAGGTCTACGACTTCTACGGCCTGAGCGTGGGCGCCGACGACGTGCTGGGCGAGATCGACCGCAACGAGGACGGCGGCACGCTGGCGGTGTTCCTGGGGATCGCGGGGCTGCGGCGCGGCTTCGGCGCACGCATCTACTCGTACGACCTGCGCATCTTCGACCCCACCTGGCACCGGCTGCCGCCCTGCGAACTGGCGGAGAAGATCCACGCGCGCTTCCCCTACCTGGCCGATTCCAAGCGGCTGCGGGCGGCGCGCGCGTACCTGGACTTCCTGGGTATGGGGGGCGAGCTGGCGTTCGACGAGCTGTCCCCAGCGCTGCTGAAGTCCATCATCGACCGCGAGCACCCGGTGCTGGCGGGGCTCTCCGCCACTTACCTGTACGGCTTCGCGCGCGAGCGGCTGGTGGACGACGACCGGCTGGTGGACGACGACGTGGCGGGCGAGCCCACCGGCCACTTCGTGGTGATCTGCGGCTACGAGCACTGGGGGCGCCGCTTCTCGCTGCGGGACCCCTCGCAGCACGTACCCCTGTCGCCGGACGGGCGGCAGGTGGTGGACGCACAGCGGCTGATCAACGCCATCCTGCTGGGCGACGTGACGTACGACGCGGTGCTGCTGGAGCTGTGGCCCCGGGGGGCCGCCGCGTGAGCCGCACCCGCGTCGTCGCCGTCGTGTCGGACCCCGCGGACGCCCGGGGGCTGCCGGAGGGGATCGCCGTCACCGCCGACCAGTACCTGGAGGGCGGCGCCGCGCTGACGGAGCCGGGCGCGGTGGTGGTGAACCTGTGCCGCTCGTGGAAGTACGGCAGCAAGGGCTACTACGTCTCCCTCCTTGCCGACGCGCGCGGGCAGCACGCCATCCCCAGCGTGGAGGTGAGCGAGGGGTTCGGCGAGACGTACAACCTCTTCCGCGCGCTGCAGGAGGCGGGGGTCTCCACCATCGACCCGGAGGAGATGCGCGCCCGCCGGCGCGCCGCGAAATCGGCCGTCGTCGATGAGGGCGGAGAGGACGACGAGGCGCCGCGCGCGTTTCCTCTCCCG
>DATAAG010000431.1:0-9781 GCA_036260235.1 Longimicrobium sp. | reverse complement strand
GGCGCCCACCACCACGATGCGCCCGGGTCCGGTGCGGAAGCGCGCGGTGGTGGCCGCGCCGGTGAGCGTGACCTCGGCCCGGCCGCCCGGCACCAGCTTGGCGCGCACCCGCAGCTCCGGCGACGACGCGCTCACCACCACGCGGACGCGCCCCTCGGACGCCAGGATGGAGACTACCTGGGGCGCCGCCTCCACCGGGGCGGGAGCCGGCGGGGCGGGCGCGGGCTGCACCGGCTCCACCGGCGCGGCGGGCTCGGGCGCGCCCAGCGCGCCCACCCACTCGCGCACGGGCGAGCCGGGGATCACGGCCGCCGCCGCGGCGCCGGCCACGGCCAGCACCAGCACGGCGGCGCGGGGAAGCGCGCGGCGGGCCTGGTACAGGGCGCCGCCGGAGCGGCGCTGCCGCGCGAAGGCGGCCTGGGCGGCCAGCACCGGCGGGGCGGCCTCCACCAGCCCCAGCAGGGCCGACGCCCGCTCCGTCAGTCCGCGCAGCTCGGCCAGCTGGCCGGCGCACGCGGGGCAGGAGGCCAGGTGGGCTTCCACGCCGACGCGCGCGCCGGGCGGAAGCTCGCCATCCAGCAGTTCCTGCAGCGTTCCTTCACCCAGGTGTGTCATCCTTCCTCCAGTCGGGCGTCATACACCGCCAGGAACCGCCGGGTTGCGCGGGCCAGCAGCGTGCCTACCGAGCCCGGGGCCACCGCGGCCACGCGGGCGATCTCGTCGTATCGGAACCCCTCTTCGCGCATCAGCAGCATCTGCCGGTCGCGCGCGGGGATCTGCTCCAGCGCGCGCCGCACCGACTCCACCTTGCGCTCGCGCTCCAGCGCCTCGTCCGGCGCGGGAAGTGCGGCCGGCTTCCACGGGGTGGCCGTCAGCAGCCGCTCCCGGCGGCGCGAGGTGCGCGTGCCGTCGCGGAACAGGTTGGTGGCCACCGTGAAGAGCCAGAGCCGTGCCTCGTCGTCGGGCATGGACCGCCCCAGCAGCCGCACGAACGACTCCTGGGCGATGTCCTCCGCCGCGTCCTGGTCGCCGGTAAGGCGGTGCAGGTAGCGGAACAGCGATGGATAGACGTCGCGGAACAGCGCGTCGTAGTCCGTGCTTCCTCCGGACACCGTCACGGGAGCCCCGTCCGCACGTGGCACTGCGGCGTCCCGCGCGGGACGATGGGCATGCGTGGTTGGCACGAGACGTCGGTCATCGCTGGGGAAAAGCCGAATCCGGTCCGGGCGCGGGGCTCCGCGCATCCCGGCGGTGCACAGAGAACGCCCCGCCCACGGCGATTGTGACATCGGCGCGGCTCCGGCGCAACCCTTTGACCTGTCACGAGGTGCGGTACTGGAACGTTCTCCATGCGCACGTACGCGGCCGTCCCGTCCGCCCGTGCCCTTATCGTGCGTTACCCCAAGGCATCAACCAGACCGATGAAGATTTCCGCGACGCTCGCGCCGGCGCTGTGCCTGGCGCTTGCCGCCTGCGACCAGAGCCTGTCGTTCGTATGCCCGGACTCGGAGCAGCCCGCCATCCTGCTGCAGGTGGTGGATGCGGGCACCCAGGAGTCCGTGGCCGCCGAGACCACCGGCTGGTGGACGGTGGGCGAGGTGACGGATTCGCTGCGCCACGTCCGGCGCACCGAGGCGGTGACGGAACTGGCCGCCTACGGCCCGTCCGGCGTGTACCAGATCCGCGTGCTGCGCCCGGGCCACGCGGAGTGGACGCGCACCAACGTGGTGGTGGCGGAAAGCGCGTGCGGCCCCGCCACCGTCCGCCTTACCGCGGTACCCGCGCCGATGAACCTCGCGGACGCGGGAGACTAGCCCCCGCGCGCCCGCGCCCCGGGCGTTTTTCACGGTAGAGGGCGCGGAGGCAGGAAGACGAGGACGCGGAGAACGGATCGAGGTTCTCCGCGTCCTCGTCGTCTTCTCCGCCGATTCCGCCTCGGGGCTGCTCGACACCAGATCCACGAAAAGATTTCGCCTCGCGCAGAGTCAGCAGAGTCGGCAGAGGCGACGTCCCGGGCTCTGCCGACTCTGCGTGAGCCCGTCTTATCTGGCGATCCAGATGCCGCCCTCGCGTCCCGCCCCCGCAACTCCTTCCCTGTCGCCCTGGTAATAAACCGCCCCACCCGTGCGTCTACAGGGACGTGCACGGTCAATCCCACCGGCCCAACCGCTCCATCCGCGATGAAGATCCTTCGGCCCATCGTCCTGGCCGCCGCCGCCGTGGCTCCGCTCTGCCCGGCCGGGGCGCAGACTCCTGGCGACGGCGCGCCGCCCCGGGGCGCGGTGGCGGGCGTGGTGGTGGAAGCGGCCACGCTGCGGCCGGTGGCGGGTGCGCAGGTGGTGCTGGAGCCGGCCCCTTCCGGCGTGGTGCCGGACGGGCGCGGGCCCGGGGGGCACCTGTCGGCCGGCGCGCGCTCGGTGAGCACGGACTCGCTGGGGCAGTACGCGTTCGAGGGGATGGCGCAGGGCGGCTACCGCCTGCACGTGAGCGCGATGGGGTATCGCCCCGCCACGGTGGCGCTGCGGATCGAGAGCGCCTGGCCGGCGGCCGTCTCCATCGGCCTGTGGGTGCAGCCTATCGTGCTGGAGCCGGTGCAGGCCCGGTCGGCGGGCGCGGAGCCGGAGAACGCCTTCGCGATCCGTACCGCATCCCCCCCGGCGGGAGAGGCGCGGGTGGCGGTGGAGCGCGCGCGGCAGGCGCGCCACGCGGCCAGCGACGCGCGGGCGCTGACACATGCGGACGTGCAGGAGGCGGTCACGCTGGGGGAGACGGACCTGTTCCGCGCGCTGCAGCGCCAGTCCGGCGTGAGCGCGCGCGACGACTGGAGCGCGGAGCTGCTGACGCGGGGCGCGCCGGGGGACCAGACGGCGGTGTACTGGGACGGGGTGCCGCTCTTCAACCCGATGCACGCGGTGGGCGCGTTCTCCGCGCTGAACACGGACGCGGTGGGCACCGCCTTCTTTCACCCCGGCGTGCAGCCGGCGGAGCTGCGCAGCGGTGGCGCGGCCCTGCTGGACGTGCGCTCGCGCCCTGCGACCGCCGCGAGGCTGCGCGGCTCGGCGGAGCTCTCGCTGGTGAGCGGACGGCTGGCGCTGGAGGGGCCGCTGCCGGCGGGGGAGGGGGGATGGTCGCTTTCCGCGCGGCGGTCGTACGCGGACATGGCGGCGCGCGGCATCAGCACCGTGCTGGGCGGGGGGCCGCCGCGGGTGCCGTACGCCTTCGCGGACCTGGCCGGACGGGCGGACTGGTGGCTGCGGGGGGGCACGCGGCTCACGGTGAGCGGCCTGCACCAGGCCGACCGGCTGTGGGGGGACGTGCGCGGGATGGTGAAGGGGACGGACGCGCGGTGGGGAAGCACCGCCGCGCAGGCGACGCTGACGGTGCCCACCGCGGCCGGGGTGTTCCGGCAGAGCGTGGGCGCCAGCCGCTTCGCCGCGCGGGTGGCGGAGCGGGAGCCGGTCCCGGAGCTCGGCTGCCCCTGCAGCGGCGGCTACTACCCGTCCCTGGGCGACTTCCGCGGCCAGCGCTCGGACGCGGGGATCGACTACCTGTTCGCCGCGGGCGCGGTGGAGAGCTGGGCGGACGGCGACAGCGCGCGCACGGGCGTGGGCTACCGTCTGGTGCGCCAGGCGACGCGCTACCGTACGGAAGGCTTCTGGCCGTACGACGGCACCCGCGGGGGCGAGCTGTCGGCGGAGCACGGGCTTTCGTACGGCGTGCTGTGGGCGGAGCACGGCTGGCACCCCGCGCCGCGGCTGCGGATGGAAGGCGCCCTGCGCGTGGAGGCGGGCGGCGAGGGGATCGGCTTCGTCCGCCTGGCCCCGAGCCTGGCGGCGCGCTATGCCGCTTCGCCCGCGCTGGGTCTCTCCGCGGGGCTCTCGCGCAGCACGCAGTACGCGCAAGCGATCGTCCCGGCCGGGCCGGGCTACAACTCCGTCGCCCTCTCCAACCTGTTCTGGGCGGGCGCCGGTGACGGCGCGCCGCTGCTGGTGGCGGACCAGGCCACGGCGGGCGCGGAGTGGTGGCTGGGCTCCGCGACGCTGGCAAGCGCCACGGTGTACGCGCGGCGCTCCAGCGGAATGATCGTCCCGGACCCCGATCCGGGATGGACGCACCTGCACGACCTGTTCGCCGCGGCGGAGGGGCGGACGCTGGGGATGGACGCGTCGGTGCGGCGGGTGGCGGGGCGGTGGACCGGCTCGCTGGCGTACGCGTGGAACCGCACGCGGGTGCACGCCTCGCACGCCCGCTACGCCCCGCCCACCGCCCGCGCGCACGTGCTGGACGCCACGCTGCTGCTGCGCCTGGGACGGCGGGTGCGGGTGGGGGCGGCGTTCACCGCCGGGAGCGGCACGGCGTTCACGCGCTACGACGCGGGGTCGCGCGACTGCATGCCGGACCAGCCTGCGAGCTGCCGCTACGCGGTGATCGCCCGCGAGCCGGGGGCGGAGCGCGCGCCGGCGTACCGCAGCCTGGACCTGAGCGCCGACTGGAGCGGGACGGTGCGCGGGGTCCGGCTGGACGCCTTTCTCCAGCTGCACAACGTGCTGGCGCGGCGCAACCCGGGCGCCTACCGGTCCAGCCGCCTCCGGTGCACGTCTCCGCCGGAGGGCAGCTGCCGGGACCCGCTCCTGGAGCCGGACCCCGAGTCGTTCCACCCGTCCAACAACGTCTACTTCCCGGGGCTGCCGTTCGTCCCGGTGGCCGGGCTCCGCGTCGTGTTCTAGCCCCGTGGACGCGGACCGCCTGTACCGCGAGCACTCCGCGGCGCTCTTTCGCTACCTGCACCGCCTGTGCGGCGACCCGGAGCTGGCGGCGGACGCCGTGCAGGAGACCTTTCTGCGGCTGCTGGACCGGCCGCCTGGGGCGGAGGGGGTGAAGGCGTGGCTGTACCGGGTGGGGACCAACCTGGTGATCGAGCGCAGCCGGACGAGCGCGCGGCGGCTGCGCCTGCTGGCCCGCTCCCCGGACCGGGCGCCGCGGCAGGAGGCGCCGGACGACCCGGAGACGGAGATGGAGCGCGCGGAGCGGCAGCGAGAGGTACGGCGGGCGCTGGACGCGCTGCCGCCGCGGGATCGCACGGTGCTGCTGATGCGCGCGGAGGGCTTCGCGCACCGGGAGATCGCCGAGGCGGTGGGCGGGACCACGCAGTCGATGGGCTCCATCCTGCTGCGCGCGTACCGGAAGCTCGCGGCGCAGCTGAACCTGAACGCGGGGGGCCCGCCATGACGCACCCGCAGTCCCATCCGCCGGACGAGGCGCTGCTGGCGTGGCTGGAGGGCGAGGGCACGGCCGCGGACCGCCGCGCGCTGCGCCTGCACCTGCGGGCCTGCGGCGAGTGCCGGGAGCGCGCGCGGTCCCTCCGCTCGCTCGCCCGGGGGGTGCTGGGCCGCATCGCGGAGCTGGACGACGGGCCCGCCGGGGCCTTCCTTCCGCCGACGCTCGCCGGGGTGCGGGCGCGCCGGCGGCCGGGCATCACCCGCTCGCGCCCGCCGCTGCGCTGGGCCGCCGCCCTCGTGGCGCTGGCGACGACGGGCGCCGTGCTGGCCAGCCCGCTCCCGCAGCGGGTGCGGGAGTGGCTCGGCGGGTCGGCGCGGGAGCCGGCGCAGCGCACCGTGCCTATCCCGCACTCCACTCCGCAGACCGGCGGGCCGATCCCCCGAAGGCCGTCGCAGGAGCTCCGCTTCGTCCCGGAGCGGGGCGAGTTTCGCGTCGAGATGCCGGGGCCCGCGGCGGGATCGATCACCCTCACGCGGACGGAGGGTACCGAGGCGGTGTTCACCGTCGCCACGGCGGAGCCCGGGGTGCATCCCGTGCTCCTGCTCCCGGACGGCATCCAGGTGAACCACCGCGGGAGCGCGGCGACGGATTACACCCTTGCGCTTCCGCCGCGCGTGTCGCTGGTGCGTCTGCGGATCGGCGGCCGCCCTGAAGTCCTCGTCCGCCGCGCGCAGATCCGCCCGGAGGGGATGCGCATCCCGCCAGGATCGAGCGAGCCCGGCCCGTAGCGGCGGCCCTCGGCCACATACCGAATCCTGAAAGAGCGTTGATTTCCTGAGGGAGCGCACACGCGAACTGTGCGAACCGCACTGCCGCTTGCGCGCGACCGAAGGATCTACTCTCCCGTACACCGGGGCTGGATTCCCGGCATGGAGCCAGCCCCGCAGTTCTGGCCCGGCGAGGTCCTTCGGTCGGCAAACCGGCATTGGGCCGGAACACTTTATGTCACGCAGAGCAGCAGAGCAGCAGAGGACTCGTGCTGTTGCTCTGCACCTCTGCTGCTCTGCGTGCAAATTCTTTTTGCCGGATCCGGCATGAATGAATCCCTACGGCTACTGCCAGCGGAACAGACGCATCGAGAGCAGGAAGGTGGCGGCCATCCACGCCGCCAGGATCACCAGCTCGCCCGCATAGGCGGCGATGGGCAGGCCGTCGTTGTAGACGGCCCGCAGCGCATCGTTCAGCGCGGTGAGGGGAAGGGCCTGGATGAAGGGCTGCAGGGCGTCGGGGTAGCGGGTGGAGGGAAAGAACACGCCCGACAGTACGAACATGGGGAACATCACCAGGTTCAGCGCGCCGCTCAGCCCCTCGACGGTCCTGATCCGGGCCGCGCCCAGCAGCCCCATCCCGGCGAACGTCATCGCCCCCAGCACCACTACCAGGGCCAGCGCCAGCAGCGACCCCTGCACCCGTACGTCGAACGCCAGCCAGGCGAAGATCACCACCGGCGGCACCTCCAGCGCGATGAAGGCAAGCCGCCCCAGGATCTGCGCGAAGAGAAAGTCCTGCCGGCGCATGGGCGTGCTGGACATGCGCTTGAGCTGCTTCTTCTGCCGCGCCCACACGATCCCGAACCCCAGCCCCCACATCCCCGTGCTCATCAGGTTCATGCCGATGAGCCCGGGAAGCACCCAGTCGATGTAGCGCGATCCGGGGCGCCGCTCGCGGTCGTGCACCGTCGCCACGCGGTCGGCGGCGCCGGCGGCGCGCTGCACGGCGCGATCGGCCACCAGCTGCGCGCTGCGGCTCTCGGCGCGCGCGGGGTCGTACCGGTACGTCAGCACGTCGCGCCCTGCCAGCAGCACCGCCACCTCCCCCTTGCGCAGCGCCACCTCCGCCGAGTCCCGCGAAAGGACCTTCAGGTCGATGTCCGGCGCGCGGGCCAGGGCGGGGGCGTATCGCTCCGCCACGCTGCCGCGCTCCAGCCCCACCGGGGCGCGCTCCGCCGGGCGCTCGCGAAAGGCGATCCCCAGCCCCAGCGCCATGATGATGGGGAAGCCGAAGGTCCAGAACAGCGCCTCCGGCTCGCGCACGAAGCTGCGGATGCGCGCCAGCGTGAGCTCGCGCAGGGCTTGGGGGTTGGCCATGCAGCCCGTCCTGGAAGATCGCCGGTGGATGGCGGCCGATGCATCACCGTGCCGCGCGGGTAACCTCCCGGCACCCCGCGTGGATCGTCAAGCCCCGCGTGACGAGGGAGCAGCACGTGTACGGGCCGACGGATCAGGGTGCGCTCTCCGATCGTTCCTGCGGCATGAGCGGGGGCGCGGCGCGGCCACAAAACCCCCTGAACCGCCGAGAGCATCACGCACGCTGCCCGGGCTCCGGGGCCATCCGCGCCGGGCGGCGAAGGGCGCGGGTGCTAGGCTCCGGTGGTCACCTCTTCGTAGGCCACAGTGATGGGGTCGCGCGCGCCCGCCTGCCCGAACGGGCCCCACGCCTCGAAGCCGGCAAGCGGCGCACGCATCGCGAGGATCTCCTCGCGCGAGCGTCCCGCCGCGACGTGTCGCTCGACGAACTCCAGCACGGCGCCGAGGTAGTCCCGGAACTGCAGCAGCTCGGCCGAGCTCCCGGTGACCGGGAGCCCCTCTCCCGCATGGCCGAAGATGTAGATGGTGTCCCGCGCGTGCGCGCTCACGACCTGCTCCAGCACGCGCATCCAGTTGCGCATCGAGGCGCCGGCCGCGCGGTCCACCACCGGGTGGCGCCGGTGGAAACCCAGGTCGCCCACGTGCACCACGTTCGCGCGCTCGAAGGTGATGACGGCGTCACCGCTCGTATGCGCGCGCCCGTGGTGCCGCGCGATGATGCGCTCGTCGCCGACGTCGGCGGACCAGCTGTGCGTGAAGGTCGTGTCCGGGTACAGCGGCGGCGGCGGTGGCGGAGTCTGCGGCTGCTGTTGCGGGGCCGGCTGCTGCGCCTGCTGCCCCTGCTGTGGCGGCTGCGGCGCGCGGCGCATGTGCTGGTCTGCCATCCCGTGCGCCACCACGCGACGCGCGACGCCGCGAAAGACGCCGTTGCCGGACGTGTGGTCCGCGTGATGGTGCGTGTTGAGCAGCACGTCGACGCCACGGCTGCCCGACCGCTCCTGCAGCCCGGCGAGCAGCGCCTGCGCCTCTGCGGGGAACTGCGTGTCCACCACCGCGACGCCGCGAGCGTTCACCAGCCAGCCCACGGTGCCGCCGCGCATGGTGAACGTACCCACGTTGCGGCGGACCGGCGTGAAGACCGACTGCGCCGTCTGCACCGGCCGCGACGCGAGCACGTGAAGCGGCCGGCCGAGGATGGCGCCGGCCGCCAGGGCGGCGGAGGCGGCGAGGAAGTCGCGGCGGCTGGGAGACATCGGCCACTCCTGGGCTGGTTGGGTTCGCGGGGGGCGATCGCGTGCGCGGCCGCGCTGCGCCTCGTGCTGCCAACAAGAATCGCTCCGCCGCCATCCGCGGCTCGAACTGCGCCACCTGGATGGCGGCCGATGCATCGCCGTGCCGCGCGAGCAACCTCCCGGCACCCGCGTGGATCGCCAGGCCTCCTCGTGCAGCCGCGGGGCGCGGCCGGGCGGGATGCGCCTTTCAGACCAGGGCGGCCGGGCCGGCATCGTCCTCCACCACCCGGCCGTCGAACAGGTGCACCTGGCGCTGTGCGTAGCCGGCGAAGCGCGGGTCGTGCGTCACCATCACCAGCGTGGAGCCCTGCTGGTGCAGGCCGCGCAGCAGCTCCATCACCGTGATGGCGTTGGCGCTGTCCAGGTTGCCGGTGGGCTCGTCCGCCAGCAGCACCGCCGGGCTGCCGGCGATGGCCCGCGCCACCGCCGCCCGCTGCTGCTGCCCGCCGGAAAGCTGCCAGGGAAAGTGCGCCGCGCGATCGGACATCTGCACCCGCTCCAGCGCCTCTTCCACCCGCGACCTGCGCTCCGCGGCAGGCATTCCGCGATAGGTGAGCGGCAGCTCCACGTTCTCGAAGACGGTCAGGTCGCCGATCAGGTTGAACGACTGGAAGATGAAGCCGATCTGCCGGTTGCGGATGCGGGCACGATCCGTGGCGGAGAGGCTGTGCACGGGCTGCCCGGCCAGCCGGTACTCGCCGCCGGTGGGCGAGTCCAGCAGCCCCAGCACGGAGAGCAGCGTGCTCTTGCCGCACCCCGACGGCCCCGCGACCGCCACGAACTCGCCCGCGCGGATGCCCAGGTGCACGCCGGAGAGCGCGCGCGTCTCCACCTCGTCGGCGTGAAAGACCCTGGAGACGTTCTCCAGGTGGATCAACGGGTCTGTCGCGGCGGTCATCACGCAGCCGTGGGTACCGGGTGCCGGGAATCAAGTGCGCGAAATGGGACACCCCCGCGGGCGCGGAAGTTGGATCGGGCCGGTGGCGCTACGCAACGAACCCGCGGGTACCTATCCGTTTCCCGCTCCAATGCGGCCCTCGCATCTCTTGCGGCAAAGCTGAACAGAGTGTATATGCACCGCCTTCACCGAGCCTGGGCCTGGGTGGCAAAGCGGAGAGCCCC
>DATAAG010000430.1:0-4940 GCA_036260235.1 Longimicrobium sp. | reverse complement strand
ATCATCCTGGCTACCGGCGAGACGGACCCGTTCGTGGACAACAACCGCTACCTGTCCCGCATCCTGTGGGAAAAGGGCGTCGGCAACGCGCTGCGGCTGTGGGACGGCTGGTCGCACGACTGGCCGTACTGGATGGACATGATGCGCGCGTACATCGGCGGCAGCGACTGAAGTGCGTGAGTGCGTGAGTGCGTGAGTGCGTTAGTGGTGACGTGTGACGGCGGGGCTGAGCGCGACGAGTGAAGTTCAACCTCCCCGGGGGGAAGGGCCGGGGATGGGGGGCGGGCCGCTGCCGGCGGGATCCGTCCATGGTGAGATGAAGTTCATCCTATTCGAAAACGCCAGGCGGAGGACGGGGAGATGACGCTGAAAGTGGGGCTGATCGTGGGGCGGGAGTGGTCGTTTCCGCCGGCCTTCATCGAAGAGGTGAACCGCCGCAACCAGGGCGTCACCGCCGAGTACGTCACGCTGGGCGCGCCGCGCATGGACCAGCCCAGCGACTACGCGGTCATCATCGACCGCATCAGCCACGAGGTGCCCTTCTACCGCACCTACCTCAAGCAGGCGGTGCTGCAGGGGTGCACCGTGGTCAACAACCCCTTCATGTGGACGGCCGACGACAAGTTCTTCGGCGCGGCGCTGGCCACCAGGCTGGGGATCGCGCACCCGAAGACGGTGGTGCTCCCCAATAAGGAGTACATCCCCGGCATCGTGAAGGAAGAGTCGCTGCGCAACCTGCAGTACCCGCTGGACTGGCAGGGCATCGTGGACTACGTGGGGCTGCCCTGTGTGCTGAAGGACGCGCACGGCGGCGGGTGGAAGGACGTGTACGTCTGCCGGTCGCTGCAGGAGCTCATCCATCACTACGACACCTCCGGCCTGCTGACGATGGTGGTGCAGGAGTTCATCAAGTGGGACCACTTCGTCCGCTGCATCTGCCTGGGGCAGGAGGAGGTGCTGCCCATTCGCTACGACCCCGGCGAGCGGAAGTACCACGTGGACCACGCCCACATGAGCGACGAACTGGGCCGCCGCGTGGTGGAAGACTCGCTCAAGCTGGTGCGCGCGCTGGGCTACGACATGAACTCCATGGAGTGGGCCGTGAAGGACGGCGTCCCGTACGCCATCGACTTCATGAACCCCGCGCCGGACATGGACATCTACTCGCTGACGGAGCACTACTTCCAGTGGGTGGTGCAGCACATGGCCGACATGGCCATCCGGCTGGCGAAGAACCCGCGCCGGCAGGCGGCGGAAGTGGGGTGGGCCGCGCTCTTCCAGGGGTCTCGCGAGATGGCCGCGGCAGTCGCGGCCTCGCCCGTGGTGCACGCCTCGTCCCTCTCCGGCGAGACGGGGCAGGGGGGGAGCAGCGGCGGCCGGTCCTCCCCCGCCGGTGCCACCACCTCCGGCACCGGCGAGGGTGAGGACCGCGGCGGCGGCTGGCTGATCGGCGGCGGTCGCTCCGGCGAGGGCGGGGACGGCGGCGAGGGCGAGCGCTCCGGCGGCCGCGAGTCCGATCCCGGCGAGGGCGAGGGCGGCACCGACGACGGCACCCTGCAGGCGGCCAGCACCGACACCAGCATGGAGGCGACCACCATGGAAGCGTCAGACACGGATGAGACGGCCGGTACCGGCGATGCGGCCTCGGCGGATTCGGGGGACCGGGAAGGCGGCTGGCTGATCGGCGGCGGGCGCGTGGAGGGAGACGCGTCGACGAGCGGAGATGCCGCGTTTTCCGCGGCTTCCGACGCCGATGCGGACGCGTCCACGATGGGCGACGGCGGCGGCTGGCTGATCGGCGGGGGGCGGGGGGACGAGTCCGCCGCGTCCGACGCGGACGACCCGGGGGACGCGCCGGACCAGGAGGTGGACAGGGAGGCGTCGGAGGGGCACGCGTGAACGACGCGGCGGTCGCGCGCGAGGCCATCGCGCGCTGGCACGGGCTGCTGGAAGACGCGCAGCTGGCGGCGGAGAGCGCGGAGCGGATGGACGAGGAGCACCGCCGCCGCGGGATGTACTTCGGCGACCGCCCCCTCTGTTCCGTGCTGCGCCCGCGGATGCTGACCCCGGGTCAGTACCGCTGGATCCGCCGCGAGATCGCCACGCTTATGCGCGCGTTCGTCCGCATCCATGAGCGCGCCGTCGCCGACGCCGGTTTCCGGGCCCGGTTCCGTCTGCTGGACTGGGAGGAGACGCTGGTGCACGACGACCCCGGCTTCTCCTCCCCCAGCCCCACCTCGCGCCTGGACGCCTTCTTCTCGTCCGACGAGCAGACGCTCCGCTTCACCGAGTACAACGCGGAGACGCCGGCGGGGCCGGCGTACATGGACGTCCTTTCGGAGGTCTTCCTGGCCCTCCCCGCCACCGGCCGGTTCCTGGAGTCGCACGTGCTGCACCCGCTCCCCGCGCGGCACGCGGTGCTGCACGCGCTGCTGGGCGCCTGGGGCGAGTTCAGCGGCGGGCGCGAGCTGCCGCGCATCGGCATCCTGGACTGGAGCGACGTTCCCACCCGCAGCGAGTTCCACTTCTTCCAGGACTACTTCCGCTCGCACGGCATCCAGGCGGAGATCCACGATCCGCGCGAGTGCGAGTACCGCGACGGCAAGCTGGTCGCGCCGGGCGGCTTCCGGATCGACTTCATCTACAAGCGCGTGCTCATCGACGAGCTGGTGCTGCGGATGGGGATGGACAGCCCGGTGGTGCGCGCCGTCCGCGACCGCGCCGTGTGCATGGTGAACCCGTTCCGCTGCAAGATCGTCTACAAGAAGGCCAGCCTGGCCGTGCTAGGCGACGAGCGCAACGCGGGGATGTTCAACGCCGACGAGCTGGCCGCCGTACGGGCGCACGTGCCGTGGACGCGCGTGGTGGAGGAGCGGCGGACGGAGAAGGACAGCCGGACGATCGACCTGCTGCCGTGGATCGCGCAGAACCGCGAGCGGCTGGTGCTGAAGCCCAACGACGACTACGGCGGCCGCGGTATCGTCCTCGGCTGGCTGGTGGGCGACGACGAGTGGCAGGCCACCCTGCGCACCGCGCTGGAGGCGCCGTACGTGGTGCAGGAGCGCATCGTCCTGCCGAAGGAGCCCTTTCCCAGCTGGGTGGACGGCGGGGTGCAGGTGACCGACCGCATGGTGGACATCGCGCCCTACGTCTCCAACACGGCGCACGTGGACGGCTGCCTGACCCGCATCGCCACGGACCCGCTGCTGAACGTGACGGCCGGCGGCGGCAGCAGCGTGGCGACGTTCCTGGTGGAGGAGCGATAGCAGGGAACATGGAACATGGAACAGGGAACATGGAACAGGGAACAGGGAATAGGGAATAGGGAATAGGGAATAGGGAATAGCCTGCACGGCTGTGGCGCTCGTGGGGCGGGCAGTCTGCGCAAAGGCTCGAAGTTCAACCTCCCCCAGGGGTTTTTGGGGGAGGTGGGCGAGTAATGCGAGCCCGGAGGGGGCGTGCGCCTCGCCCCGAGCTGTGCGGCACGCGATCGAAGTTCTCCCCCCCCCTCCGCGAGGAACGAGCGGGGAGGGGGCCGGGGGGAGGGGCCCTCCGCGGCGGCAGGGGGCCGGCCGGCGTGCACGGTCCCGTTCTGCCGGCGCGATCCGCCACCCGGCAGAAAGCGGCCGCGCGCTGATGGCCGGGCGCTGAGCGGCCCGGTCCGTGCAGCGCAATCCTGCGGTTTTACGCGCATCCACACGTCGTTTTCAGCCCCACCCGCACCCAACGGGGACGCCCGCATGAAGGAGCCGTCGCTCACCCTCGGCATCGAAGAAGAGTACCAGATCATCGACCCGGAGACGCGGGAGCTGCGCAGCTACATCACGGAGCTCCTGGAAGACGACCACATGATCCTGGGCGAGATCAAGCCGGAGCTGCACCAGTCCATCGTGGAGGTGGGCACCAACGTGTGCCACACGCCCCAGGAGGTGCGTGCGGAGCTGGTGCGGCTGCGCGGGATGGTGATGGGGCTGGCGGCGCGCAAGGGGCTCAAGGTGGTGGCGGCGGGCACCCACCCCTTCAGCAGCTGGATGACGCAGGAGATCACGCCGCTGGAGCGCTACATCGGCGTGCGGCAGGACATGCAGGACCTGGCGCAGCAGCTGCTCATCTTCGGCACGCACGTGCACGTGGGGATCGAGGACCACGAGTTCCTGATCGACGCGATGAACGTGTCGCGCTACTTCATCCCCCACATCCTCTGCCTCAGCAGCAGCTCGCCCTTCTGGATGGGGCGCAACACGGGGCTCAAGAGCTACCGCAGCGTCATCTTCCGCAACTTCCCGCGCACGGGCGTGCCGCGCATCATGCGCGGCTGGGGCGACTTCGAGGAGCTGCAGGACACGCTGGTCGCCACGCGCTGCATTCCCAACGGCAGCAAGATCTACTGGGACCTGCGCCCGCACCACGCCTTTCCCACGCTGGAGTTCCGCTTCCTGGACGTCTGCACGCGGGTGGAGGAGGCGGTGTGCGTGGCGGCCATCCTGCAGGCGGTGATCGCCAAGCTGTGGAAGCTGCGGCGCGACAACATGACCTTCCGCGTGTACCCCTCGGACCTGATCGAGGAGAACAAGTGGCGCGCCGTGCGCTACGGGCTGGACGGGCAGTTGATCGACTTCGGCAAGCAGGAGGAGTGCCCCGCGCGCGGGCTGATCCGCGAGATGCTGGAGTGGTTCGTGGACGACGTGGTGGACGACCTGGGGACGCGCGCGGAGGTGGGCTACGCCTTCCGCATCATGGACGAGGGGAGCAGCGCGGACCGGCAGGTCGCCGTCTTCGAGCGCACCGGCGACATGAAGGCGGTGGTGGACCACCTGATCGCGGAGAGCGAGGAGGGAGTGATCGGGGTGGGGGCCGCGGCGGGAGTGGGAGAGCAGGGGATGGGGAACCGGGAATAGCGGGCCTGGCTCGGCGGCATCGCTGCCGGCACGGAAGGGCGC
>DATAAG010000429.1:0-12780 GCA_036260235.1 Longimicrobium sp. | reverse complement strand
GGGGAGAGGGCCCCCGGCGGACGCAGTGAGATGCCCATCGTCGTACCTCGACCCTGTCGAAGACGACAACCTCCCGCAGGGTTTTTGGGGGAGGTGGGCGAGTGATGCGAGCCCGGAGGGGGCGTGCGGTTCGCGATGCCCCAGCCGAAGCGCACCTGCGTCTCGTTCGGCACTTCTCCCCCTCCCCCGGGGTTGGGGGAGGGGGTCGGGGGGGAGAGGGCCCCCGGCGGACGCAGTGACGTGCCTGTGGCAGGGCCCCGGCTCTGCCAGCGCCGGGGACACGCCCGAAACCTGCAGTTGTCGTTGACGCAATCCAAAGCAGCCTGAACTGCACTTCCGAGATACGAACCATGACGGACACGGCGACGCTGGAGATCCAGCCGGGACGGCTGTTCATCGGGGGCGAGTGGCAGGACGCCGCCTCCGGAGACACCTTCGAGACCATCAACCCGGCCACCGCGGAGCCGTTGACCGAGGTCGCGTCGGCCGCGGCGGAGGACGTGGACCGCGCGGTGCGCGCCGCGCGCGAGGCCTTCGAGAGCGACGCGTGGCAGACGCTGGACTCGCGCAAGCGCGGCAAGCTCCTCTACGCCATCGCCGACCGGCTGGAGGAGCGCGCCGACGCGCTGGCCCGGCTGGAGACGATGGACAACGGCAAGCCCGTGCGCGAGGCGCGGATGATCGACATCAAGGAGTCGATCGAGTGCTTCCGCTACTACGCGGGGTGGGCGGACAAGATGGGCGGCGACGTGATCCCCGTCCCCGGCCCGTACCTCAACTACACGCGCCGCGAGCCGGTAGGCGTCTGCGGGGCCATCATCCCGTGGAACTACCCGCTGCAGATGGCGGCGTGGAAGGTGGCGCCGGCCATCGCCTGCGGGAACACGGTGATCCTCAAGCCCGCGGAGCAGACGCCGCTCACCGCGCTGGAGCTGGCCCGCGCGGCCGCGGACGCCGGGCTGCCGGCCGGCGTGCTGAACGTGGTGACGGGCTTCGGCGAGAGCGCGGGCGCGGCGCTGGTGGCGCACCCCGACGTGGACAAGATCGCCTTCACCGGCTCCACGGCGGTGGGCAAGATCATCCAGAAGCAGGCGGCGGACACGCTCAAGAAGGTGTCGCTGGAGCTGGGCGGCAAGAGCCCCAACATCGTGCTGGACGACGCGGACGTGGACGCCGCCGTGCGCGGCGCCAGCATGGCCATCTTCTACAACACGGGGCAGGCGTGCACGGCGGGAAGCCGCCTGCTGGTGCACGAGAAGATCCGCGACGAGTTCGTGGAGAAGCTGCTCAAGCGCGCCGCAGGCTACGTCCCCGGCGATCCGCTGGATCCCAAGACGCGCCTGGGCCCCCTGGTGAGCCAGGAGCAGCTGGACCGGGTGATGGGCTACATCGAGCGGGGCAAGGAGGAGGGCGCCTCGCTGCTGATGGGCGGCGACCGGGCCGAGGTGAACGGCAAGCGCGGCTACTTCCTGAACCCCACCATCTTCGGCGAGGTGGAGCCGAAGATGACGATCGCCTGCGAGGAGATCTTCGGCCCGGTGCTGGCGGTGCAGACCTTCGCGGACCTGGAGGAGGCGATCCGGATCGGCAACGCCACGGAGTACGGGCTGGCGGCGGCGGTGTGGACGAAGGACGTGCGCAACGCCCACTACGCGGCGCACAAGCTGCGCGCGGGGACCGTGTGGATCAACACCTACCACAACCTGGACACGGCCAGCCCCTTCGGCGGCTACAAGCAGTCCGGCTACGGCCGCGAGCTGGGCCGCTACGCGCTGGACCTGTACACGCAGGTCAAGAGCGTGTGGGTGAACCTCGCTTGAATGCGGTAGTGCGTGAGTCGTCCGGCACGCGAAGGGAGGAGGGCGATGATCGACGGGATCCACGCGATCGTGTACAGCCGGCACGCGGAGCAGGTGCGCGCCTTCTTCCGCCACGTGCTGGAGCGCGATGCGGTGGATGCGGGCGGCGGTTGGCCCATCTTCTCGATGCCGCCCGCCGAGCTCGCCGTCCATCCGGCGGACGAGGATACAGACGGCCGGCACGAGATCTACCTGATGTGCGCGGACATCGCCGCCGCCGTGGATGAATTGCGGCGCAGGGGCGTGGAGACGTCACCCGTCACGGACCAGGGGTGGGGGCTGCTCACCCGCATCCAGCTCCCCGGTGGCGGCGAGCTACCCATGTACCAGCCCCGCCACCCACGGGCGACAGGGTGACGGACGCGTGGAGGTGAATCTGCGGTGAGGCGTAGTACCAGCACGAGCGCCTCGTGCGTAGATTCATTCTATCAAGCACTCGTGAGCGAGCAGCGACCCGGAGGTGCGTGATGCGGATGGAGTTGACCGCCATCTATCGACAGGTACCAGAGGGCGGATACGTGGCCTCAGTGCAAGAAATCCCCGGCGCTCTCACGCAAGGAGAGACGCTCGAGAAGGCGCGTGCCAATCTGGAAGACGCCGTGCGGTTGATCATTGAAACGGCAAAGATGATGGCCGGGGAAGAGCTGGCTGGGGTGCCGGTCATCTACGAGCCGCTCCTCATCTGTGAAGCGGGCGTGACCTGATCCGGCACCTGGAGAAACACAACTGCAGATCAAAGCGCGAAGGAAGCAATCACTCCATTTGGGTCAACGACGAGACAAACGCTTGGGCGAGCATCTCCCCGGCACACTGAAATCAGAGAGACGCTCGTCAAAGCCATTTGCAAACAGCTCAGCATTCCGCGTCCCTGAAGCACCGCTCCTAGCGTACATGACTGACGCATACATCCTGGACGCCGTCCGGACGCCGGTGGGGCGCCTCGGCGGCGCTCTCGCTTCGGTGCGGCCGGACGACCTGGCCGCGACCGTGGTCAAGGCGATCGTGCAGCGCACCGGGATCGACGGGGCGCTGGTGGACGACGTGATCTTCGGGTGCGCCAACCAGGCGGGCGAGGACAACCGCAACCTGGGGCGAATGGCGCTCCTCCTCGCGGGCCTCCCCGTCTCCGTCCCCGGGCAGACGGTGAACCGGCTCTGCGGGTCCGGGCTGGAGGCGGTGCGGAGCGCCATGCACGCCGTCCGCGCCGGCGAGGGCGAGGTGTTCATCGCGGGCGGCGTGGAGAGCATGACCCGCGCGCCCTGGGTGATGCTCAAGCCGGAGGAGGGCTACGCCCGCGGCGTGCCGCAGATGGCGGACTCGCTCCTCGGCTGGCGCTTCGTGAACCCGAAGATGCCGGCGGAGTGGACGGTCTCCCTGGGCGAGACGGCGGAGATCGTGGCGGAGGAGTTCGGCGTGACGCGCGAGGACCAGGACGCGTTCGCCCTCCGCAGCCAGCAGCGCGCGGCCCGCGCCATCGCCGAGGGCCACTTCAGGGGCGAGATCGTCCCGGTGGAGATCCCGCAGCGCAAGGGCCCCCCGAAGGTCGTCGACACGGACGAGCACCCTCGCGCCGACACCACGGCCGAGGCGCTGGCGGCGCTGAAGGCGGCGTTCCGCAAGGAGCGGGGGACGGTGACGGCGGGCAACTCTTCCGGGCTGAACGACGGCGCGTCGGCGCTCCTCGTCGCGTCCGGCGCGGCGGCGGAGCGGCTGGGCCGAAAGCCGATGGCGCGCATCGTCGCCAGCGCGGTGGCGGGGGTGGAGCCGCACCGCATGGGCATCGGCCCGGTGCCGGCCAGCCGCAAGGCGCTGGCGCTGGCGGGGCTGTCGATCGCCGACGTCGGCCTGGTGGAGCTGAACGAGGCGTTCGCGGCGCAGTCGGTCGCGTGCGTCCGCGAGCTGGGGATCGACCCGGAGATCGTGAACGTCTCCGGCGGCGCGGTGGCGGTGGGGCACCCGCTGGGCTCCTCCGGCGCGCGCATCCTCACCACGCTCGTCCACGAGATGCACCGCCAGGGGGTGCGCTACGGGCTGGCGTCCATGTGCATCGGCGTGGGCCAGGGGATCTCGATGATCGTGGAGCGCGTCGAGGGATGAGCGCGCCCGCATCGTCCCCCTCCGCCGAGACCGTCCTGCTGCGCGTGGAGGACGGCGTCGCGTGGATCACGCTCAACCGCCCGGACCGGCTGAACGCCTTCGCGGGCGACATGCGCGACCGCCTGCACGACGCCATCGACCGCGCCGCCTCGTCCCCCGACGCGCGGGCGATCGTGATCACCGGCGCGGGCCGCGGCTTCTGCACCGGCGCCGACGTGGAGGTGATGGGCGACCTCCTCCGCCGCGGCGACGACGCCACCTTCGAGTCGCTGGTGCGGGCCGGGATGCGCGTGATCCGCCGCCTGCATTCCGTGGAGCAGCCGGTGATCGCGGCGGTGAACGGCCCGGCCGCGGGCGCGGGCGCGGCGCTGGCGATCGCCTGCGACTTCCGCATCGCCAGCGAGCGGGCCAGCATCGGCTTCACCTTCAACCGCATCGGCCTGCACCCTGACTGGGGCGCCACCTGGACCCTCCCCCGCCTGGTCGGCCCCGGCCGCGCCGCGGAGCTGGTGATGAGCGGGCGGATGGTGGAGGCGCGCGAGGCGGAGCGCATCGGCCTCTTCGAGCAGGTCTACGCGGAGGACTGGTTCGAGGACGAGGTGAAGAAGACGGCCAGGGAGCTCGCCGCCAAGCCTCCGCTCGCCCTCACGCTGGCCAAACGGACGCTCTCCGCCTCGGTCTCGTCCCCGCTCGAGGATGCGCTCCTCGCCGAGGCGGAGCGGCAGATGCGCTGCTTCCGCTCCGCCGACGCGAAGGAGGGGATCACCGCCTTCGCGGAGAAGCGCAAGCCGGTGTTCCGGGGGGAGTGACCGGACGCCCTGCGAATCGGGCTAGTGCAGCCCGACCCATGTCCAGGCGCTCCATCGCGGCTCACTCCAACCCGAAGACCCCATGCGACACCTGGCCATCATCCTTTCCGCTCTCCTGCTCCCCGTAGCGGCGTGCGGGCAGCGCGCGCCCACGGAGCCGTGGGTCCTGCTCTATCGCGCCACCGAGTCGGTGGTATGGGTGGACTCGTCGCGGATCGCGCGCGGAGCGCAGGGTACGGAAGTGTGGGTGCGCGTGGACTATACGACACCCGAGAGGGTTCCCGGCGACCCGGGGCGGATGTTCAGCCGCGTGGAGATCCTGCACCGGATCGACTGCGCGGCCGGCACCGTGAGCGACCTGCGGATGCGGCTGAGCGATCCGGAAGGCAGGCTGCTCTCCGACGAACCCGCCGAAACCCGCTGGAACACCATCCGCGAGCACCCGCTGGGCCAAACCATCTTTCCGCGGCTCTGTGCATGGCTCTCGCGCCGGCGAAGCTGAACCGGAACCGGCGAGGGTGGATCTGCCCGTACAGCGGACCGCAGTCGAGATCGCTGCAGTCCGCTGGTCGCCTTGCGGACGCGGCGGGACGGCGGAGCTGGTGGTGAGCCGGCTCACCACGGCGCGGCGCGGGCGGAGTCGGGGAGGCTGTAGGTAACGCGCCCGGTCGCATCGAGGAATTCCAGCCTGGCGACGCCCAGCGAGTCGACGGCGAGCCGCAGCCGGGTGCGTCCCTGCGGATCGCCCAGGGTGAGCGCCGCCGTCCGGTTGCGCCCGCGGCCCACGTACACGCGCTGCGCGACGGGAAAGTCGCGCTGGAACGCCGCCCCGGCCGAATCCTTCGCGGGACCCGCGGGCATGGCCTGCAGGGCGTCCCAACGCTCCACCATCTCGTGGATCGGCCTCTCGCCGCGATCCAGGATCTGGAGCCCCTGCCGGCGCTCGCCGTTGTTGTCGATGTACTGCAGGGCGATGATCTGGTCCTGCTCGTACTGGTCGAAGGTCAGGCTGTGGGTGGCCTCGTACGTCCCGTCCGGGTTGCGGCGGCCGCTGAAGATGAGCCCGCCGTTCTCCGTTCCCTCATCGTTGTAGAAGATCATCCCCGGGCGCGAGCCGCCCTGATAGGCGAACGGCCGGCCGCGGTACACCGGCCCGGGAGAGCGCTCCCGGTTGGAGAGCACCATCCGCAGCGAGCCGTCCTTTTCGATCACATTGATGCGCTCGACGTCGATTTCGGTGAACCGCTGCTTCTCCGCAGGTGACTGCTGGAACGCGGACAGGCAAAGAAGGAGCAGGCAGAACGACGAGACGGCGGCGTACAGCTTGAGGAAGCGGACTTCCCGTTCCAGCTGCGTCCTGGGCATGGGGCCTCCAGGCGGAGATGACGAGGGATGGCGAGCGGGTGGATGAACACGGTAGCCGGCGGGCGGCACCTCTGCCAGCGCACCACCGCGTCCAGCTTGCCGGAAGAGGTGGCGGGCGGCCCCGTGAGTTCGTACTTTCGGCGCGCCGAATCCGGTGCAACGAGAACGGAACTCTGCAACACCCGGACAGCGATTGAAATCGCCGCAACGACGACACACTGTCCGCCGTCGCGGACACGGCCGGACGGCCGTTCTTTCGTCCTTCACCGGCCTTCTGCATCCGTGAAGCACGTCTCCGTACTCCTGCTGCTGGCCGCCGCGGCGCTGGGCGGCTGCACGCGTGACAACGCTCCCACGCGGCCGCCGGCGCCGTGGTTCACCATCGGGCGGGGGCCGGCGGGGTACACCTCCGTCGACACCTCGCGCATCGTGCCGGACGGGCCGCGGCGGCTGGTGTGGGTGCGCACCGACTACCTGATGCCCGACTCCGCCCCGCGGGTGCCCGGCAGGGTGGTGCGAACCCTGGAGACGCGCCACCGGCTGGACTGCGGCGCCCGCACCACCGGGGAGATGGAGACGATTCTGCGGGACAACGCGGGGGCACAGATCGGCGGCGCAAAGAAGCCGGCGGCGGAGTCACGGCCGTTCGCCGCGTATCCCAACGGGGCGACGATCTTTCCCTTCGTCTGCAACGCCATCAGTATCGCCGACCGCCATCGCCGGCAGGGGCGGTAGACCCGGGTCCCGGCTGCGGCGGTGGGAAAAACTCAACGCAGAGTACGCAGGGTCAAAAAGAGAGTACGCGGAGGACCGCCGTCCATCCTCTGCGTACTCTCTGTTCTTCTTTGCGTACTCTGCGTTGAGATTTTCCGTGGCTACGAGCGGTCGGGGGACACCTTCCGGAACAGCCGGTATCCCAGCCGCACGAGGTCCAGCGTCCAGTACGGGACGCGCAGGCGCAGCCGCATGAAGACGGGGCGGTAGACGCGGAAGTACGCCTTCTTCAGGTCCCGCCACTTGCCGCAGTCCTCGTCCCGCAGAAAGTCGGACACGTCCACCACCAGGCCGCGGCCCTCGTGCATCATCACGTTGCGGCCGTGGACGTCGTGCGGGTGCAGCCCCCGGCGCCGGGCGTACTCCAGCGCCTGGTCGATGTCGCGGATCACCTGCTCCGGGATCGGCAGCCCGCGGTGCAGGCAGTCGTACAGCGTCACCCCGTGCAGCCTGCGCAGCGCCAGCCAGCCGTCCCCGGCGTGCAGGCACTCGGAGTACGCGGGATGGCGGCCCAGGCGGCGGTAGACCTCCCGCTCCGCCTCCACGCCGGGACGCCCGGGCGCGTAGACCTTCACGACGACCTCCGGGTGCGCCGGGTGAACCAGCACCGCCGCGTAGTTGCCGCGCCCCAGCACCCGCCAGGGCGCGGGAGCATGCCGCACGACGACCGGATCGCTGGCGCTGACGCTCTCGATCCGCAGCGCGGGGAGCAGTTCCTCCTCCACGAGCCGCACCAGCGGCGCCACCGCGTGCCGGACGGCGCCAGGATGCGTCGGCTCGCGCAGGCGCGGCGGCTGCGCGTCCGGCCCTCCGCGCCCCCGCGGCCCGTGCTGCGCGCGGAAGCCGCGCCCGGTGCTGTCCGTGTGGCCAACTCGTTGATCCCGCTTCACTTCTGCTCCTCCCCGGGAAACCCATCCGTCCCTTCCCGTACCCCGCCCCACCGCCATGCGTGCCCGGTGGAGAGTAAGGCCGGGTGAAGCCTCCCGCGTCCGGCCAGCGGTGACGGCGAGTTCGCCGCCGCGAGAGCCGGAGGCCACGTTTTCTCCATGCCGAAGGGAAAGAACGGTTTCACGCGCACCCGGATCATGGAAGGCGGCGCGAGGCCATTCTCTTTCAGGATCCGGCAGGACCGGTGGCGAGCCGCGGCGGCCGCGCGTAGTTTGGCGGCGTTTGCCGCCCGGGGCGCGTGGCGGGGCGGCGCATCCGCATCATCACCGGGAACGGAAATCCGTGGCAGACGACCAGACGATCCATCGCGTCGCCGTGCTGGGCGCGGGCACCATGGGCAACGGCATCGCGCAGGTGTGCGCCATGGCCGGATGCTCCGTCGCGCTCTACGACGCGCAGCCGGGCGCGGTGGAGCGCGCCATCGGCACGATTCGCGGCAACCTGGACAGGGGAGTGGAGCGCGGAAAGGTGGCCGCCGAGACGCGCGATGCGGCGCTGCACAACCTGCGCGAGGCGGCGGACCTGGCCGGGGCCGCGGCGGATGCGGACCTGGTGATCGAGGCGGTGCCGGAGCGGATGGAGCTGAAGACCCAGGTCTTCGCGGAGCTGGACCGCACCACGCCCGCGCACGCCATCCTGGCCACCAACACCTCGTCGCTCAGCGTCAGCCGCATCGCGGCGGCCACGGCGCGGGCGCAGCGCGTGATCGGGCTGCACTTCTTCAACCCCGTGCACATCATGAAGCTGCTGGAAGTCGTGCGCGGGCGCGAAACGTCGCAGGAGACGGTGGACGCCTCGCTGGCGTTCGCCGCGCGCATCGGCAAGGAGCCCATCGTGGTCACCGACACGCCGGGGTTCGCCTCGTCGCGGCTGGGGATCGTCCTGGGGCTGGAGGCCATGCGGATGGTGGAGCAGGGCGTCGCGAGCCCCCAGGACATCGACAGGGCGATGGAGCTGGGCTACAACCATCCCATGGGCCCGCTCAAGCTGACGGACCTGGTGGGGCTGGACGTGCGGCTGGGGATCGCCGAGTACCTGCACGGCGAGCTGGGCGGCGACCAGTACCGCCCGCCGGAGCTGCTGCGGCGGATGGTGGCGGAGGGGAAGCTGGGGAAGAAGAGCGGGCAGGGCTTCTACGACTGGCGTGAGCGCTGAGAAAGGCCCTAAATTCCACGTGATCGGCCCCGGCCCGCCCGGGTTGGCCCGCACCATCGCCCTGCCGACAATGGGACCTGCCATGCGCACCCTCACCCGCCTGGTGACAGGCACGCTGCCCCTCGCGGCGCTGCTTTCGTTCGCTGCCTGCGACAGATCGCCCGCGGAAGAGCTGCCTCCGCCCACCATCGTGCTTGCGGCGCCCATGCAGACGGTGCCGGTGGGGAGGACGCTGCAGGTGACCGCCACCGTCACCGAACGCGACGGCTCGGCGTCGAAGCGCAAGATCTACTGGCACAGCGCGAACGAGAACATCGCGACGGTGGACGGCTCGGGCCTGGTCACGGGGGTGCTGGTGGGCGCCACCACCATCCACGCCAGCGTGGGCGGCACCACCCAGAGCGTGCACATCACGGTGCTGCGCGCGCAAAACCCGGGCGGGCCGCAGTCCACCTTCCTGCGGTACACCAGCACCCCGGGCGAGTGGGTCGGGCAGGGGCAGACGGCGAACTACCCGGTGAACAGCGGAACCTGGTCGGTCACGCTCTCCGCCGACCAGCGCGAGCTCCGCATCCGCTTCAACGGAGGCGGCAACACCTGGTGGGACGCAACCTTCTCCGCGCCGTCAGGGCAGAAGCTCGACGTGGGCACCTACCAGAACGTCGCCCGCTGGCCTTTCCAGCCCCCCGCGTCACCGGGGCTCTCGTTTTCGGGGAGCGGCCGGGGGTGCAGCACGGTGACGGGGCACTTCACCATCCACGATCTCGCCCTCGACCCGGCGGGCAAGCTGCACCGCTTCCACGTCACCTTCCGGCAGCACTGCGACGAGAAAGCGCCGTACCTGGACGGCGAGATCGCGCTCCTGCTGGAGCCGCTGCGGTAGCTTCGCGCCGCCGGATCTCCGGGGGGCGGAGGAGAGCACGGGCGGCAGGATGACGAGTGCAGTGCTCCCCCTCTCCGCGAGGAACGAGCGGGGAGGGGGCCGGGGGGAGGGGCCTTCCGGGGCGGCAGGATGCTGGTGCACGAGCCGGGAGGGACGCAGCACGTATCCCGGCCGCTTCCATGACTGAACGGGGGGAGGGGCGGTGAGCCTGTACGAGACGCTGGTGATGGAGCGGGACGGGGCGGTGGGCATTCTCACCATCAACCGCCCCGAAAAGCGGAACGCGCTCAGCACGCAGGTGCGCAGCGAGCTGGTCGCCGCGCTGGACGCCCTGCGCGACGACGGCTCCGTGCGCGTGCTGGTGGTCACCGGCGCGGGGGACAAGGCCTTCGTCGCCGGCGCCGACATCGCGGAGTTCGCCGAGCGCACCCCGCTGGAGCAGCGCGCGGCCATGACGGGGCGGCGCGTCTTCGACGAGATCGCCGCGTATCCCAAGCCGGTGATCGCCATGATCAACGGCTTCTGCCTGGGCGGCGGGTGCGAGCTGGCGCTGGCGTGCGACGTCCGCATCGCCGCGGACACGGCGAAGCTGGGACAGCCGGAGATCAACCTCGGCATCATCCCCGGCGGCGGGGGGACCCAGCGCCTGCCGCGCGTGGTGGGCACCGGCCAGGCGATGCGCCTGGTCCTTTCCGGCGAGATCATCGACGCGGCGGAGGCACTGCGCATGGGCCTGGTGGACGTGGTGCACCCCGCGGCGGAGCTGCGCGAGCGGACGCTGGGCTTCGCCCGGGCCATGGCGGCGAAGTCGCCGGTGGCGCTGCGCATGGCCAAGTCCGCCGTCCGCGCCGCCGCCGAGATGCCCCTTTCCGCCGGCCTGCAGTACGAGACGGAGCTCTTCGTCACCTGCTTCACCAGCGACGACAGGCGCGAAGGCGTCGCCGCCTTCCTGGAAAAGCGTCCCGCCGAGTTCACGGGACGCTGATCCCCGTCCGGAGAATCCGCCTCACAAGGAAATCGCGGAGTCCGGGACCGGTCCTCCGCGGACTGCGTACGAGGCCACGATGCCTGCGTCCGGCTGCGCCAGCGGCCGACGCTTTTTCTTGCGCGTACCGGGCACGTCGCGCATCCATTCGGCGGAGGTGGGGATTCACATGCGCGGCCTCTGGCACGGAGGCGTCAATGCGGATCGCGGTCTTTGGAAGCTGGAGGGAAGCAGACACCGAGTGGGCCAAGCGCGGCACCTTCGAGGAGTTCTGCGAAGCCGCGCGGGAGATCGGGCGCGAGCTCGCGCGCCTGGGACAGACCGTCATCCTGGGCGGCGAATCGCGCGAAACGATCGACCTGCACGTGGTGGAGGGCGTCGTGGAGGTGGCCGGCGACAACCCGGACGCCCCCGCGCTCATCGAGGTGATCAAGCGCTCGGAAGCCTCGCACCCCTATTCCGAGCTCGCCCGCAGGTATCCACACCTCTTCGAGTTCCACTACGAGAAGCGCGGCTGGTGGGAGGGCGCGCACCTCATCGCCCTGCAGCGCGCCAGCGCGGCAGTCACCATGGGCGGGGGCAACGGCACCTTCGTGGTGGGGCTCGCCGCCCTGCTCTGCGGAAAGCGCGTGGTTCCCATCGGCTCGTTCGGCGGCGCCTCGGAGCGGCTGCTGCGCGAGGCGAAGAGCCTGGCGCCCTCCGGCCGCGCCCGGCTGCAGAAGCTGAACTCCCCCTGGACCCCGTACATCCTGAAGGTGGTGATGGAGGCGTGCGGCGCATCGTCGCAGCCGCGGCTCCTCCTCATCCACGGCCACGGCCCCGGCTGCGACGAGCTAGAGAGCTGGCTGCGTGAGCAGTTCCCGGGCAACGACGTCGTCGTCATGGCCAAGCAGTTCGGCGGCGGAGAGACGCTCCCGCAGAAGTTCGAGCGGCTGAGCAGCGAGGTGGACGGCGCCATCGCCATCGCCACTCCTGACGACGTGGGTGCAGCGGTGCAGCGAACCACGTCGGGACTGCAGTCGCGCTCGCGGCAGAACGTCTGGCTGGAGGTGGGGTGGTTCTGGGGTCGCCTGGGGCTCCGCCGCCTGATGGTGCTGGTCTCCGGAGAGGTCGAGATTCCCTCCGACCTGCAGGGGCTGGAGCTGTACCGGTACGAGCGGTCTCCCGTCGAGCGGGCGGCCGACCTGCGGGAGTTCATCCGCAGGCTCCGCGAGTAGGAGAGCGATCGGAGCCGCACCGCCGCCGGGATCGCCAGCCGCAGCCGTCCCGGTGCCCCGGTGTCACGGTCCACCCGGCGTTGCGGACGCGCGGCCACCGGCCGTAACTTTCGCCATCCACACCCCTCCCGTCCCGCACCCACCCCGCTGCCAGACGATGCTCGAGACCTTCACGATGGAAACCTTCCAGCCGCGCATTGGTGAGCTGTTCACGATCGTCGTCGACGAGGAGAACCGCCTGCCCACCAAGCTCACCGAGGTGTATCCCTGGGGCGACGAATCGGCGGGGGGGCGGCCGCGTCCCCCGTTCTCGCTCATCTTCCACACCGTTCCGCAGGCGGTGGTGCCGCAGCGGATCTACCGGATGGAAAACGAGAACATGGAGCCGTTCGAAGTCTTCCTGGCCCCCATCGGCCCCGACGAGCGCGGCATGCGCTACGAGGCCGTGTTCACCTGATCCCGAGTTCTCGGTACACTCCGGCAAGAGCTTCAACGCGGAGTACGCAGAGGTGAAAAGTGATAATGAGGACGCGGAGGAAACCGGATGTTCTCCGCGTCCTCTCTTTCTTTTCCGCGTACTCTGCATTGAAGTTCCTTCTCTGCATACGAAGGTGGGTTAACCGGGATCACGCGCATGCGGCGACGCCGCGGGGCGTGATGGAGACGAGCGGAGGGGGGGGGGGGGGGG
>DATAAG010000428.1:0-7633 GCA_036260235.1 Longimicrobium sp. | reverse complement strand
GGGGAGAGGGTGTAAACGTCAGGGCAGCCCCTGGTGCGTGCACGTGGGCCGGGCGCGAGGGGCCGGCGCCCCCCCCCCCCCGGTGATACGGTGATGATGAGCGGTCCGGAGCGGTTGAAGCCCCGTTCGACGACGCGTCAGCGGCGCGGAGACGGGGCTCGTGGCTTTTCCAGCGGCGGGTTTGCCCGCTCAGGCGTGGGGCTGGCGGCGCTGGTTCAATCCGGGGTCACCGGATCCGGATCTTCGGCTCCTGTCGCGCACACCTCGTAGCACGATATCTCGTACGTGCAGCCGACCCAGCACGAGAACTGGCACGAGTCGTGGCCACGCGTGTGGTTGTGGGCGTGCACGGTGCCCCCGCGCACGTCCGGCGCCGCGGCGGGCGTGAACGACTCCACGGTCAGCGCTTCGAGCTCCAGCTTCAGCTTGCGCATAGGGGCTCCTGGAGGAAGGATGGCCGGCGGTACGGCGAACACGATTCGTGTCCGGAACTGCGGCCGCAAGAACGGCGCCCCCGAGCCGGACCTGACGCGAGAAAGCGAGGCCGCCCTCCAGCCCCGGCGGTTGAATTGAAACCGCGGCAATGACGACGTGATGTCGGCCTGCGCGGACCGCTCCTGCCGCGCGCGGCAGTGTGCACCAGGGCCGGTCCCGCGCAGTTGAAGCCCCGCGCAGTTTGCGGGGATTACGCGAAATCCGGGTACAGGACTGCATTGCAAGCAGTTAGCTCGTCACCCGGTGCCCGCTGTCCGTTCGAGCTGTCGGTTGGCTCAGGCCGCTCTCTCCAGGCGTCACCGGTGCCGGATCAGGCGGGGCTCGGACCCCTTTGCGGTGTCGCTTTCCAGCAGCGCAACCGCGTCGTGCAGCGTGGGGAGGAACGACGCGGTTATGGGGCGCGGCAGGTACACCTGTGCCCATCCGATGGAACAGATGTGCCCGACGCGCCGTCCGCCGCCCAGGCGGACCGCTCCTGTATCTTCCAGCCGGTCAACCACATCATTGAAGTCGTTTTTTAGGGCCCGAGACTTGCCCAGGCCGTGGCAATCCGCGGGTCCCTCCATCATCCGTCAGGGGAGCGTCGAATGCGTACGATCATGTCTGCCCTTGCACTCGCTGCCATCCTCGCGTTCGCCGCGCCCGTCGCGGCGCAGACCGGGCCGCCGCTGCCGGGCCAACGCGTGATGCTGCTTCTCTCGCGGCAGCCGGTGGAGGGGGTCAGGGGACGGGAGGTCCGCGGTACGCTGGTGGCAGCCGACTCGATCACGCTCTCGGTAGAACTGCGCCCCGGCGCCACTCCGGTTCTCGTACCGCGGGCTGCGGTGCGTCGGACGTACGTGAGCCTCGGCGTGCCGAGCCGGGGCAAGAGCGCGGCGCTGGGCGCCGCCGCGGGCATCGGTAGCGGTGTGGCGGCCAGCCTTACGTACCTGAACGACGACACCCGCTCCATCGGCGAGAACGTGATCATCGGGGTGATCGGCGGCGCGCTGGGCGGAGCGTTGGCTGGCGCGCTGGTTCCGCGTGAACGCTGGCGCGATGCGCCCACGCCGGGCGGCTTTTCCATCGCCCCCACCGTGAGGTCCAATTCGCCCGGACTGGCGGTGAGCATCCGGTTCTGAGCGGATTCGAGCGGGATACGTCGTCCTCTCCCATCTCCACGCTGGAGTCAGGAGATGGTTCTTGCACCGATCAGGTCTTCCAGGTAGAGGGTCCAGGGGTACGTCGCGCCCAGGCCGCCGATCCTCCTGGTAAGGAGCCCGCCGGGATTCGTTCACCGGCGGGCTCCGCTGCCGGTCGTTGCCGCAAAGATGCTCGGATGGACTCGGGATCGTGTGCAGGTTGCGCGCGCACACCAGGAAGTTACGGGGTTTCCGTGCATCTTCTTGCCGGGTTCAGCCACGTTCTCGTAATCTGCGGGGCTTTCCTCGGTTGTTGCGGCGGGGTTTACCCGCTCCGGCGCGGGCTCGCCGTCGTGCTTCCGACCTCCGCCTCACGGCTGCTGCGGCACCGGCACGTCCCCGGCCTCTGCATCCGGCGCCTCCGGGGTTCCCGCACCATCCGTCCCCGTCGATCCGCCGTCATCCGCCACGCCGCCGCGCACCAGCAGCGCCGCCGCCGCGCCGCCGATCAGCTCCGCGGCGATGGTCCACAACCGGGAGGCGATGGCCAGCACCGCGGCCACGCCGGCGGGCAGGTACGGCTGCAGCAGCCCCGTCATCGAGATCTCCCGCAGTCCCGCCCCGCCCGGCAGCGGCGACGCGTAGCCGATGAAGAACGAGAGCGCGTTCACCCCCGCCATCTGTGGCAGCAGCCGCCAGGGCACGTCCGTCAGCGAGGCGACGAACAGGTGGTACGCCACCCCGTACAGCGCCCAGCTGACGATCGAGAGCCCCAGCAGCGCCAGCCCGTCCACCCAGCCGGCGTTCCACCGGATCACCTGCTTCTTCAGCAGGCGCGGGATGGCGCCCAGCAGGCGGTTCAGGAAGGCGGGATGCACCAGCAGCGCCGCGCCGGCGGTCGCGGCCAGCGCCGGCCACAGCGGGTCGACGCCGCGCGCGATGCCGCCGGCCAGCGTCCACGCGGCGACGACCGCGGCGGAAAGGAGCGCCATCCCCGTGTGCACCAGCATGGCCGTCAGCAGCACCGCGCCGGAAAGGCCGGCGCCGCGGCTCAGCTGCGCCACGGCGATGAACTGGAAGACCTTGCCCGGGACGTACCGCGCCAGGTTGCTCAGGAACCAGATGCGCTGCAGCGTCCCCAGCCGCACCGGCGGGTGCTCGAAGCGGCGGAGCACCCGGCTCCACACCCACACCCCCCACGCCAGCACCAGCACGTGCGCCGCCACGCTCGCCGCCAGCAGGGCGGGGTCCGCGCGCCAGTCGAAGCGCCGCAGCTCCGCCCAGTTGTCCGCGATCAGCCGCCCCAGCCACCACGCCGTCGCGGCGATCAGCAGCGCGCCGAGCAGCCGGCGCCAGCCCGGTTTCACGCCTCCGCCGCCGGGGCCGGCGCGGCCTCGCCGTCGTCGCGGCGGCGGCGGACGCGGAGGAGCAGGAAGAGCCCGTACGCCGCCAGCAGCGCGAACCCCGCCAGGTAGAGGGTGAAGCCCGTGCGCAGCTCCGCCGGCCGGAAGGTGAACTCCACCGTGTGCTCGCCCTGCGGGACCACCACGCCGCGGAAGGTGTGGTTGGTCCGGTGGATCGGCACCTCGCGGCCGTCCACCGCGGCGTGCCAGTCCTTGTACCAGTTGTCGGAGAGCACCAGCAGCGCCGGGCGGCTGGCCGTGGTGCGCACCGTCACCCGGTCGGGCTCGTGCCGGGTGACCTGCGCGTTCCCCTGCAGCGGCGTCTCCTGCAGCCCCAGCGGGCGCGCCGTCTCCACGAACGCCGTCGTCGTCACGTCCCACGCGCTGTCCTGCATGGCCGCCAGCGCCGCGCCCTCGCGCACGGCGACGGCGCGCTGGGCCAGGTAGGCGCGCGGGAGAGTCAGCGCGTTCTCGTAGACGATGGCCTGCTGCCCGCGGAACACCTCGCGCAGCCAGGGGATCTGCACCTCGGCGCTGATGACGATGTAGCGCACGTTCGCCGCGGCCAGGAAGCGCGGGTCGCCGGTGAGGTTGTGGAAGTCCACCATCGTCCGCTCGCCCTTGCCGGCGAACTCGTTGTACCGCTCCAGCTGGTTGCCGTGCTCGCCCCCCGCCTGCTCGATGCCGTACATCATCGGCAGGTCGATGCCGGCCGCGGGCCAGGCGCTCTGTCCGGGGACGGGGAAGACGCGGTAGGGCCGCCGCTGCTCCTGCAGGAACGCCGTCACGTCGTCCGGCGCGAACATGATCTCCGGCGCGTCCACCGTCTGGAAGAACTTCCGGCCGATGATCCACAGGTCCGCCGTGGTGATCAGCGACAGCGCCAGCAGCGCGGCCAGGCTCCCCATCTTCCTCGTCCACCACATCCAGAGCGCGCCCGCCACCGCCGCCGCGAAGAAGGCGAAGCGCATCCACCCCTGCGCCGGCGTCAGCCCGCTGGTCCCCTCCGCCATCGCCGCGGAGCCGGCGCCGAAGGCCAGCGCCCCCAGCACCGCCAGCGCCACCACCCCGCCGGCGATCACCGGCAGCACCTTCGCGCCCGCATCCGCATCCTCCGACACCCGCCGCGCGGCGCGGGCCTCGCGCAGCTGGGCCAGCCGCTCCAGCGTGACGGCGGCCATCGAGATCAGCGAGAGCGCCAGGACGAAGTACGCCAGGTCCGGCGCGCGGAAGCGCTTCAGCCCCGGCAGCAGCTCGTAGTAGAGCCGGTAGAGGGGCGTGTTGCCGCCCAGCGCCAGCGACAGGCCGAAGAGCCCCAGCCCGGTGAAGAACCACCAGTAGCGGTTCCGCCGCGCGTAGTAGGCGCCCAGGGCGACCAGGACGACCACCAGCGCGCCCAGGTACTCCGTGTGCAGCCGGAAGGCGTTCGCGCCGCGGTAGACGGGAAAGACGTACTCGCCGCGCTCGTTCTGGACGTTGGCGCCCACCTGCTCCGGCACCGCGATCCCCGCGATCCCGCGCCAGGGCATGGAGAACGACGTGGAGTACTCGTACCCCCGCCCGCCCGTCATCCCGCGGGGCGACTCCCCGATGTAGTCCTGGAAGGGGAGGAAGTTGACCGACGCGAGCAGGAACCCAAACGCCACCGCGCCGATCCCCATCGCCAGCGTCTTCCCCAGCCGCGACGTCTCGCGGTAGACGCGGTCGCTCACCAGCAGGAAGACGGCCCAGACCAGGCCGCCCAGCAGCAGGTAGTACGCGTTCTGGATCTGGAAGCTGAGCAGCGCGAAGCCGATGGTGGCCGCGGCGCCGGCGAACGGGGCCAGGCGCGCCGTGCGGATGCCGCGGTGCAGGAAGTAGAAGAGGAGCGGCGCCAGCGTGACCACGATGATGCGCCCGTCGTGGCCGGCGTACACCCACGAGGTCAGGATCCCCGTCCACTGGAAGGCCAGCCCCGCCAGGAACGCCACCCAGCGCCGGCACCCCATCTCCCGCGCCAGCAGGTACATCCCCCATCCCGCCAGCGCGAACTGCACGACGAAGAGGATCGGCAGGAAGAGGCGCGTGGGGCCCAGCAGGTCCGCCAGCCAGCGCACGGGATAGTAGGTGCTCCCGGGGTTGGAGAAGAGCGGCAGGCCGCCGTACACGTACGGCACCCAGCCGGGGAGCGCCCCGTCCGCCGTGCGCTGCGAGATGAAGTCGTAGAAGAAGTAGCCCGCGTTCAGGTAGTCCGTGCCGTAGATGTGCCGGCCGGGAAGGAAGGCGGGAAGGAAGTAGACGAGCGCCAGCCCGAAGTAGATGGCGGCGGCCAGCCCGGCGCCGATGCCGGGCTCGGTCTCGGCGGGCGCCGCCAGCGTGCTCGCGCGGCGGGGCGGGGGAGCGGTCTTCTTCATCGGGAGCGTGATGGGAGAGGGGACGTGCGCCGTCCCTCGGCGATGCGGTGCAGGAAACCCAGGTGGTCCGCCGCCACGGCGTCCCAGCGGAATCGTTCGGCGGAGGCGCGGGCACTGGCGGAGAGCGCGGCGCGGGCGGCGGGGTCGTCCAGCAGCCGCGCCGCGGCGTCCGCCAGCGCGCGCGCGTCGCCGGGGGGGACGGTGACGCCGCCGCGGGGCGCGTCCACCACCTCCGGCAGCGACCCCGCCGCCGCGGCCACCAGGGGAACGCCGGCCGCCATCGCCTCCGCCGCCACCATCCCGAAGCCCTCGAAGCGCGAGGGCATCAGCCCCACCGCGGCGCCGGCGAACAGCGCCCGCCGCTCCTCCTCGCTCACGGGGCCCAGCATCCGCACGTTCCGTTCGATGCCCAGCTCGCGGATCATGGCCGTCACGCGCTCCGCGTCCTTGCCGCGCCCGGCGATCCGCAGCTCCAGCCCCGGCCGGTCGCGCAGGAGCAGGGCGAACGCCTCCAGCAGCGTGTCCAGCCCCTTCTGGAAGACATCCAGCCGCCCGAAGTAGAGGAGCCAGTCCTCCGGCCGCCGCGGCAGGGTGAAGAGGTCGTCCGGCACCCCCGCGTACACCATGTCGATGGGGACGCCCGGGGCGATGCGCTCCAGCAGCTCGCGCGTGGCCAGCGAGGTGGCGCTCAGCCGTGCCGCGCGGCGGATCATCGTCTTCTCCAGCCGGCCGATGGCCGGTCCCAGCGCGGGGCCCCAGCGCTCGCGCGCGGTCGGCCCGCTCACGTGGTGAACGGTGATCCCCGCCGGGCGGTCCATGGGCACGAAGATCGGCGTGTACGTCGAGAAGTCGAACACCGCAGCGTCGTACTCCGCGGAGCGCAGCAGCCGGTTGGCCTGCGCCGCGTAGGTCAGGCGGCTCCAGGCGTACGGGCCGCGGGCGCCCAGGCGGACGCAGCGGATGCCGTCCACCACCTCGTCCCGCGCGCCGGGATAGTTCCCCGTCGCCACCGTCACGTCGACCTCGCCCTGCAGGTGGCGGTAGAGGTCGAAGACGCGCACCGCGCCCCCGCCGGCCACCCAGGGGTTGGCCGGATCGTCGTAGATGACGTGCAGCACGCGCAGCGTCACGGCCCCCGGCGCGCGATGAAGAAGTTGCTGCCGATGGCGACGTCCCACATCCACCGCATCGCGGGGTTCTCGAAGGGCCAGCGCCGGCTGCCGAAGTACGCCGCCAGCCTGCGCTTGACCCCCGGCCGCACCTCTTCCGGCCGCGCGATGCGGTTGCGTAGGTAGTTCACCCACAGCTCCCGCGGCGACACCTCGACGGTGAACCCCGCCCGCTTCAGCATCCGCCGCAGGGCGGGGCGGGTGGGGATCACCCCCACGTCGTACGTCCCCTTGCCGCCGCCGCGCACCCGCTCGAAGTACCAGATCTGCATCGGGCGCGGCATCAGCACCAGCCCGGCCAGGTCGTAGTGCGGGTCGTTCCACAGGCTGTACAGGGCGAACGGCTTGGGGGTCACCATGTACAGCAGCCCGTTCGGCTTGAGGACGCGGTGGATCTCGCGCAGCGTCCCGGGCCGGTCCTGCACGTGCTCCAGCACGTTGTCCAGGATGACGAGGTCGAACGCGCCGTCTTCCCACGGCAGCGCCTCCGCCACGCCCTTGCGCAGGTCGACGGTGACGCCGTGCTCCTCCGCGCGCAGCCGGCCGCGCTCCAGGCTCTTCTCGTCCAGCTCGATCCCCGCGCAGGCGGAGCCGCGCTCCGCGAAGGCGATCAGCACCCCCGCGTCGCCGCAGCCGATGTCCAGCACCCGCGCGCCCGCGGGGGAAAAGGAGGGGACGTACCGGGCCAGCGTCTCCACCACGTAGAACCCGCGCGCGTACTCGCTGACGTACAGGTTCTTCCAGGTGTCGAAGTTGTCGGAGCTCCACCACCCGGCGCGCTCGGCCTCCAGGGTGGCCAGGTAGCGTGGCTCGATGGCGGAGGTGTCGGTGCGGCTGGGGCGCGTGGCGGGCTCGGTCAGCGTCGTTCTCTCCGTGGGCCGCCCGTGGGTCCCGGGCGGCGGTGTGCATCTGCGGACGTGCGCACGGCGGCGTTATTCTACGACGCCGGAGGCCGGCAGGGGAGGGCGGGGGAGGGATGCCGATGGATCTGAGGCGCTTCGACCGGCATCGCACTGCGTCCGCGGGGGCCCTCTCCCCCGCTCGACTGCGCC
>DATAAG010000427.1:0-4701 GCA_036260235.1 Longimicrobium sp. | reverse complement strand
GGGCCCGCTCCCTTCCCGGGGACGTCGCGTGGCTCCGTGTCGATGCGGTAGCAGACGCAGCCGTCGACCGTGCTGGCTCTGCGTGAGACATCTTTTCCAGGATTGGGAATCCGCTGAGGGCGGGAGCAGTCGTTTGAGGACGGGATGGCGCGCCGCTTGCCGGTTCCGGTCGCAAGGACGCGCGGCTGCGCGTCCACACGCAGCAGATCCGGACCGGCTCGATGAGGCTGTTCGCACCCGTATGCGCGGCGCTCCTGGCGGCAGGGGCGGCCGCGCCCGCGCATTCCCAGCGCGACACCATCCGCTTTGGCAGGCCCGACTCGGCGCGCGCGGCGCCCGCGGTGCCGGCCGTGGACCCGGCCGCCGCGGACAGCATCTTCGACGCGCCCGCCACCCGCGCGCTGGTGACGCGGGTGATGCAGACGGGGAGCAGCATTCCCGCGGGGCTGGAGGACTACCGCGCGGACATGGGCGCGACCGTCTACCTGTCCCTGCGCGCGGACACGGCGCAGGGGGGCGAGCTTCCCGTCACCGTGGACGAGTTCGCCGGCGAGGTGCACTGGGACCGCAACGGCGACGTGCAGCAGACGGTGAAGGGCCACCGGGTACGGATGCTGGCGCCCGCGCCGTACACCGTCGGCTCGATGACGGAGGCGCCGTGGATCATCCCGCACCTGTACGGCAACACCATCACCGTTTTTTCGCTCAGCGCCTCGCCCGGCGCGCGGGCGCGGATCGCCCGGGCCGTGCACCCGTTCGCCTTCCGGGGGATCGACTTCTACCACTACGCCGCGGGGAACCCGGTACGCGTCTCCACGGCGGAGGGCGCGGTGTCGCTGATCCCCATCACGGTGCGGCCCCGGCCGGGGAAGCTGGAGGAGGCGGGCGACCAGCGGCTGGTGGCGGGAACGTTCTGGGTGGACGTGGACCGCGCCGCCATCGCCCGGGCGCGCTTCGGGTTCGTGGAGCGCGGCGGGCGCTTCGTCGCCACCGAGACGGGAGTGTTCTTCGAGCTGGAGAGCGCGCTGGTGGGCGGCCAGTACTGGCTGCCGTACCGCCAGCGGCAGGAGCTGCAGGTCGCCTCGCCGCTGGTGGGCGGCGCCGTGGCCGTGCGCGCCGTGACCACGCTCAGCGGCTTCGAGCTGAACACGGGGTGGGATGCGCCGCAGCCGGGCGCGCGCCTGGTCTGGCAGCTGGAGGACGATGCCTTCGCCAGCGCCCCGCGGCCGGCCACGGACGAGCCGCCGGACATCGGCGACTTCGCGGACCTGGCGGCGGTGGTGCGGCCGCGGGAGCGCGAGGGCGGGATCCAGGCGGCGCTGCGCTACGACCGGGGCGACCACCTGTTCCGCTACAACCGGGTGGAGGGGGCGTTCGTGGGCGCGGCGGTGCGCGTGGGCCCCGCGAACCCGGAGCGGCGGGACTGGGACGTGTACGCGCACCTGGGGTGGGCGTTCGCGGAGTCCACCGCCCGCGGCGAGCTGGCCTTCCGCTGGCACCCGGGCCCGGCGGACGCCCCCGGCCCGCGGTGGAGCGCGACCATTGGCGGGTACCGGCGGCTGCGCGACATGACCTCGTTCCGTCCGCCGCTGCAGTGGGAGCTGGGCTACGCACTGGGCGCGGCGCTGGGCGGCTACGACGTGCGCGACTACTACGACGCCCTGGGCGCGGAGGCGTTCGCCACCCGGCGCAGCGGGGCGTGGACGGCGCGGATGGGCGGGCGGGTGGAGGCGCACGACTCGGTGACGCGCAACACCAGCGGCTACCTGTTCGGCACGGCGGCGGACTTTCCCGGGGTTGCGCCGGCGGAGCCGGGGACGCACGCGGCGGTGGAGGGGACGCTGCGCTACGCGCGGGGCACGGGCGCCTTTGGCGTGGGGGGCGGCATGATCGCGCAGCTCACGGCGGACCAGGGCTTCGGCGACTTCGGGGTGACGCGGGCGACGGCCCTCTTGTCCACGCGCTTCCCCTCGCGTTACATCACGCTCATCGCCCGCGGCGACGCGGGGACGGTGATCGGCCGGGCGCCGCCGCAGTTCCTTTTCCGCTTCGGCGGCATCGAGGGGCTGCGGGGGTACGCGCGCAACGAGTTCGGCGGCAGCACGGCGGCGCTGGGCCGCGCGCGGGTGCTCCTCCATCTGCCGCCCTACGGGCAGGAGCCGCTCTTCCGCGCCGGCCTCTTCCTCTTTCCGCCCCTGCGCCCCGCGCTGGTGCTGTCGGGGGACGCGGGGTGGGCCCGGGTGAGCGACGACGCGCGCCCCTCGCTGCTGCGGCTGGGCGCGGCGGAGACGGACGGGGTGCGCTACTCGTACGGCGTGGGGCTCAGCCTGTTCGAGGACGCCGTCTCGGTGGAGTACGTCTGGCCGGGCGACGGCGGCGAGGGCCGGTGGTACACGGGCTTCGTGGCATACTTCTGACGTGCGCCCCCTGCGGCCCGCGGCGGCAGCGGCGATATGGGGCCGGGCGGGACACAGAACCCACAGCATCCAGGACCGGAGCCGGACATGTCTTCCATCAACCGACCCCTCGCGGGACCCGTGCTGGCCTTCGACCTCGCGGAGCAGATCGCCGCCCTGCGCTCTGAGGAGCCGTACCGCCGCAGCGGGCGCGCGGGACGCACGCTGGCCAAGAGCGGCCGCTTTCGCCTGGTGCTCACGGCCATGGCCCAGGGCAACGAGATCGCCACGCACCAGGCGGACAGCCCCATGACGCTGCAGGTGGTGGAGGGCGCGCTCACCTTTCGCACCAACGGCCAGGAGTACGCCATGACCGCCGGCCAGGTGCTTTTCTTCGGCCCCGGCGAGGCGCACGACATCCGCGCCACGGAAGAAAGCGCGCTCCTGCTCACGCTCTCCGCCGTGGGCGACGACTTCCGCCCGGAGGAGACGGCGGACGCGTGAAGTGCGTGAGTGCGTGAGTGCGTGAGTGCGTGAGGGGTCGGTGGGCAGCCCGGGCGGTGCGTCCGGGCTGTCGTCTTGCGAGCCGGCCGATCCGGGCAATGCCGCCGCGCACGGACATTGCCGCATCCGGCGCGTGGGATGAAGAAACCCTGTGATCCGCTCCACCTGATCCGATGATCCACCGCTCCCTCGTCCGCCTCTGCGCCGCCGCGCTCCTGCTGGCCGCGGGTGCATCCGCGTGCAGGAACTCGCCGACGGATCCCAGCCGGCCGCGCAGGTTCACCGTCACCTTCCTGGGCATGCCCGCGGACGCGACGGGGTTTTCGCCGCGGGCGGTGGATGCCGGGCGGGTGGTGGGGGTCGCGGTCGGCGGGGGAACGGTGTGGGCGGCGCAGTGGCTGAACGGATCGTTCACGCGCGTCGGCCCCGCCGCGCCGGCGGGGTGCCATACGGAGCCGATGGCCGCGCGCGGCGGATTCACCGTGGGGCAGGTGATCTGCACCGCCACGGGCGTTCCCGCCGGCCCACCGGTGGACGTGTACGGGTGGGCCGCGGGCGTCGCCGTGCCGGCGCGGCTGTTCGCGGAGCCGTACACCTTCGTGGGGGTGAACGGCAGCGGGTTCATCGCGGGCACCATCAACCCCGCCGCGCAGTTCCCGCAGGCGCAGCGCCGGGCCTTCGTGGTCGTGGGCGGCGCGGCCACCATCCTGCTGCCGCCGGATGCCGCGGCCAGCGAGGCGGTGGGCATCACCAACTCCAGCCAGGTGGTGGTGACGGCGTACCGCACCTGCCTGCAGGACCAGCCCCGGTGCCACGAGAGCAGCGTGATGGTGTGGGAGGCGGGCGCGTGGACCGAGGTGCCGGTGCCCCGCAACGCCGACCGCGCCGTCGGCGCCGCGGTCAGCGCGCAGGGGCACGTGGCGGCGTACGCGTTCGGCGAGTCCGACCAGGCGTTCCTGTACGAGATCCGGCGCCGGGACCTGGACGGGCTCCCCATCATCCCCGGGACGCGCGTGCTCCTCTCCGGCGCCAACTCGCTGGGACAGGTGGTGGGCACCGGCATCCGGGAGGAGCCGGCCGGGCGGCTCCCCAGCTACGGCATCGTCTGGGGAGACGAACGGCAGTACAGCCTGAGCGAGCGCCTCGTGTCCGCGGAAGAGGACTGGCAGGTCACCTCCGCGCTGGCCACGGACGACGACGGCCACGTCGCCGGCACGGCGATCAACCCCGAGACGGGCCAGGAAGGCGCCGTCCTCCTCACCTCCACGCGCCGCTGAAGCGAGCACCGGTAACACCACCGCGGCGGATCGGGCCGGTTGCCGATCCGCCGCGGTTTCGTCCTTGCTGACGGATGAACGCACGAAGGCTCAACTTTCGCACTTTCGCACTTTCGCACTCACGCACTCACGCACTCACGCACTCACGCACTCACGCACTCACGCACTCACGCACTCGCATGCCCGGCCGCACGCACATCGGCATCTCGGGATGGACGTACGCGGGATGGCGCGGCGTCTTCTATCCACAGGGGCTGCCGCGCCGCCGCGAGCTGGAGTACGTGGCCTCGCGGATGAACACGGTGGAGATCAACGGTTCCTTCTACTCCCTGCAGCGCCCCACCAGCTACCGCGCCTGGTACGAGCAGACGCCCCCCGGCTTCGTCTTCGCCGTCAAGGGCAGCCGCTTCATCACCCACATGAAGCGGCTGGGCGACATTGAGACGCCGCTCGCCAACTTCCTCGCCTCGGGCCTGCTCCGCCTCGGACCCAAGCTCGGGCCCATCCTCTGGCAGTTCCCGGAG
>DATAAG010000426.1:0-17664 GCA_036260235.1 Longimicrobium sp. | reverse complement strand
CGGCATCGTAGGGGCAATACTTCACTCTGCCCGGCGAAGTGAAGTGCACCCTGCTGGCGCCGAAGAATGCTTAGTGCGAATCAGAGTCACGCTTGGGACGAGCCCCTGCACACCATCTACCGGCCGCAGTGGTGGAACGCGCGGGCGCGGATCCCGAAGCTGCCGAAGAAGCAGCGGGCGCTGTTCACGGAGTTTGCTGGACCACATGGAGCGGGGATGGAAGCACGTCCGGATGCTCCAGATCGCGTACGAGCGGCTGGAGCACCTCGCGCGGGGAGAAGACGAGCTGGCGCACTTCCTGGACTTCATCGACGCGGAAGTGGTGGACCTGTTCCGGGTGGTGGCGTCGGACGCGGCGGACCTGGTCCCCGGCCTGGAAGAGTGGGAGGAGTGCGCGGACCCCGGGGACATGGATGGAGACATGACCGTGTTCATCCGCTACCTGCACCTGCTGCACCTGGCGGCGTGCTCGCCCGCGATCCCGGCGCCGCTCAAGGAGACCGTGGATGCAGCCGTGGCGGGCCTCGACGGCTGGCTGCCGAAATTGACCAGCCTGCTGCGGACCATCGACCACAGGGTGGTCCGGCCCGCGCTGGCCCCTCCCCGCGCCGCGGCTTCCTGAGCCATCGGCCCGGGTGGCAGGATTCACGTGGTACCAGCCGCACGCAAACGGTCAGCGGACGCGCTCCGCAGCATCACGGGCCGGGCACCCGTCACCACGGTGGCGCACGGGCAGCCGCTTCCTGAACCAGCCGCCTTCCCGAAGGGTGGCGAGGAGAAGAACGCCGATCACCCCGGGGACCACGAGCGCGCGATTGCCCCTGGCGGTGATCGCCAGGACGCCCAGCGCATAGAGGTCACGCGTGCTGCTCCCCCGCCCCCGGAACCAGGTTTTCGTCAGCGATTCGATCGGCTTCATGTGTCCCTTTCTACTCGCGTTTCTCCGGTGATGCTATCCACCGACTTCAGAGCCTCGCCGCAGCACGTCCTGCCGTCATGCGTTTGACCGAGCGTACCCGTGCCTCAATGTGAGCGGTGCATGATCCTGCAATATCCCGGATGAATCTCTCCTCCCGCCGCTAGCTTCCCTGCATCCGCTTCCGCCCCGGCGTCCGGAACAATCCCCTTGATTTACAACGGCGTTCACGATACCGTACATCTTCCGAAGCTGCTGGAACACATCAAAGACATGCACCAATATAATTAGATAGTATCGCATACGCTTTCAGCAAACATTGCATATATAAATGTGGACTTTAAAGACGAAACAGACAAAGTATACAACCCTGACGGCGAGGAGGCAAGGGTGCGGGACTACAGGGCGATTCCGATCGAGGTTCTGCGAGACTTCGCTCTCAGCCAGACGGAGTCCAGCTCCATTCGCAGCGTGGCCGACGAGGTGGGTTTAAGTCACTCTGCCTTGCATCAATTCGTTACAGGCCGCACGAAGCCCCAGCCACGGGTACGGCGGCTCCTGGGACTGTGGTACCTGGACAAGGTAAAGCAGGCACACGACATCGACGTGGCGCGCCCGTACGCCGCGGCGCTCGACATCCTGCTCTCCGACATTCCGCCGGAGCGCCGGAGCGCGGCGGAGCAGGAAATGCTGGAGGCGTTGGCGCAGACGCACACGCAGAGCAACACCGCCCAGCCGCGCTGGCTGGAGCTTCTGCGCGCTCAGCAGGGCTGACGGCGCCGCTCGCTGCCACGAACAACGCGGAGGACGCGGCGGATATCCCTCCGCGTTCTCTGCGTGAGACCCTCCGCCGGCCGTCAGCGCGGGATCGGGGGCGGCGGGGCGGAGGGGTTGAAGAAGCGATAGACTTCGGCGCCGATGCGCGCGATCAGCCGGTTGGCGGGGTTGTCGAGCGCGTAGGACGTGTCGCGGTTCTCCCGCGTCATCACGCAGAGCGCCACGGGGGCGTCCGGACCGTAGAGGATGCCGCAGTCGTTGCGCGCCTGGTCCACGTCGCCGCTCTTGTGCGCGGCCGTGGCGCCCTCCGGCAGCCAGCGGGTGAGCTTGGCCCAGTCCTCGTTGCCGCGCAGGATGTCCAGCGCCAGCGAATCCATCGCCGGGGAGACGGCGCGCCCCTCGTGCAGCAGGGTGAACAGCCGCACCGTCTCGTCCGGCGTGGTGACGCCCAGGCCGTACTTCACCGAGCTGTCCATGGCCACGGAGGTGGCGCGCAGGAAGGTCTTGGAGTGGATCTTGGTGTGCGGCAGCCCCAGCGCCTCCATCTTGGCCCACACCGTCCGCACGTTCAGCTTGTCCAGCAGCAGGTTGGTGGCCGTGTTGTCGCTGATGACGATCATCAGCCGCGCCGCGTCCTCCACCGTCAGCTCCAGCCCCGGGTGCAGGTGCTGCAGCACCCCGCTGCCGCCCACCCGGTCGCGGGCGATCATCGTCAGCGGCTCGTCCAGGCGAATGCTCCCCTTCGCCACCTCGTCCAGCAGCGCCACCAGCACCGCCACCTTGATGAGCGACGCCGTGGGGAACGTCTCCTCCCCCCGGATGGAGAGCGACTCCCCGGTCGCCAGGTTGCGCAGGCTGACGCCCACCACCCCTTCGTAGCCGCGCGAAATCTGCTCGATGGAGCGCCGCAGGGCGGCGGTGTCGGCCTGGGCCGCGGCGGAGAGCGGCAGCAGCGCGGCGAGGAGCGCGGGAACGAGGCGAAGGCGGCGCGGAAGCATGCGGCTGGTCAGGAAGGTGGATGGACGAGCCCCGCCGCCCTGCGGCGCGACCAGCGCCAGCCGGCGTGGGCCAGGTACTCGGCAACGGGAAGGAGCAGCAGTGGGGCGAAGAGCATCAGCACGAACGCGTACTTCGCCGCGAAGAACGAGCTCGACGCCTGGTGAAGTGCGCGCGGCAGGGCCTGGAACGGTGCAGAGCCCAGGCCGGCCAGGTCCACGTGCCGCAGCGCATCCATGGAGCCGCGGGCGCCTTCGGGAAGCTGCACCTGGTCCAGCGCGTGGTGCACCAGGGCCAGGTTGAGCCGGAACATGGCCTCGCGTACGAACGGATTGCGCTCGCCGCCTCCCATCTGTTCGGCGATCAGCGTCTCCACGGTCGCCTCCGCGCCGTTCCGCGGGAGCCTGGCAGCCAGCGCGGCCTGCAGCGTGGGCAGGTAGGCCTGCGCGTACGAGACCACCGGTGCGGTGGTGCGGTCGATGGCGGAGCCGACCACGCGCTGCGCGCCGTACACGCCGCCCAGCGAACCCAGGAACAGCGCCAGGACGACGGGCACGTACACGTAGTTGACGCGCGCCACCCACGCCCACGGCCGCAAGTCCCGGCGCAGCAGCCCACGGCGGCCGGCGTAGACCACCAGCGCCACCCCCGCGGCGAAGCCGGCGGCCGCGAACACCACCCCGGTGAGAACCGTTTTCCAGAATCCGCCCGCGGCAACCCTGGCGAGCTCCTGGGCCAGCGACTGCAGCTCGTTCATCGGACCCTCCCATTGTGGACACGCGTATTCCGTGACGCCGCCGGCGAGCGCACGGCGGGCCGGGGGCCATGGTAGTCGCCCCCGGGCGCCGTCACAAGCATCCTCCCCCGCACGGCGTCTCCGCGCGCCCGAAGACGGAGTCCCAAGCCGATGGCACGCAACGGGATGCGCATCCATCCGCCCCGAAGGTGTTGACGGGGCCCGGATCGTGTCCTACGTTGCCGCCCCATCTCAACAGCAGTGCTGCTGCATCCGTCCGGCGCCGCCGCGGCCATCGGCATCCCTCGCGAGGGACCGACGCCACCCGGCTTCTGTTTCCCGGCGCCGGGAACGCGGACCCGAAACCCGTTGAACGAATGTCCCGGACCCAAGGTACCGCGCTGCGTGCGCTCGTCTTTTCCGTTCTGGTGATCCCCGCCGCCGCCGCGGCGCAGGAGGGCCCGCCCGAACGCCGGGTGGACGCACCGCGCTTTGGCATCGAGGCCCGCCGCGACTCCGTCGTCCAGCTCGCCCGCCAGCAGATCGGCCGCCGCTACGTGTGGGGCGGCACCTCGCCCCGCGGCTTCGACTGCAGCGGGTTCACCCAGTACCTGGCCCGCGCCTTCGGCGTGAACCTGCCGCGCACCGCGGCCCAGCAGGCCCGCGTGGGGCAGGAGGTTCCCCGCGACCGCTCGCTGCTGCGCCCCGGCGACCTGCTCACCTTCGGCCGCGGCGGCCGCGTGACGCACATCGGCGTGTACGTGGGCGACGGGCGGTACGTGCACGCCAGCAGCGGCCGCGGGCAGGTTACGGAGAGCAACCTGGACCGGCCGCAGAGCAACCTGGTGCGCGCCTGGATGGGCGTGCGCCGCGTCTTTGGCGCGGAGATCGACAGCACGGCGGCGACGGTGGCCCAGCGCGTCCCCGCGCCGCGGCAGGGCACCCCCACCCCGCCCCGCGCCCGGCGCCCGCGCAGCTGACGCGCCGCATCATCCGCCACAACGGCGAAAGCCGGCTCAACACGGGCCGGCTTTCTCGTTTCCGTCGAACGGATTTCGCGGATCGGGGATCGAGGATCAGGTCACGTTCGTACCAGATCCGGAAGACGACGGCGAAAGGTACAGAGATACAGGGAGCAGCCAGAGATACGGAGGCCCAACGAGTGCCCTCTGTATCTCTGGCTGTTCCCTGTATCTCTGTACCTCAACCCCTTTTTCGGTTCCGGTATCAGTCCCGGCGGCGGCGGGGCGGGGGCGGCGGGGGCCGGATGGCGGCGTACGGGAGACGCGAGCCGTCCGCGCGCAGGACCTCGCCGGTGAGGCGGTCCACGCGCGCCGCGGTGGCGGGAAGGTCGATGCGGCCCAGCGAGTCCACCAGCACGGCCGCGCGGTGCGTGGCGTCCGGCGAGACCAGGCCCGGTGGCCGCTGCACCGTGGAGCGCAGCTCCGCGGCCAGGATGGCCCCGTCGCCGTCCAGCACCGCGCAGGCCAGGGCGCCCCGGTTCAGCGGCTCGCTCATGGTGAACGGGCCGTAGGTGACCAGGTTGCCCAGCGAGTAGAAGACGAGCGCGCCGCCCCGCCACTCCGCCGCGCGCATCACGTGCGGCCCGTGGCCGATCACCAGGTCCGCCCCGGCCTGCACCGCCGCCCGCGCGAACGCCACCACGTTGCCGCGGTCCTCGTCGTGAAAGATCTCTCGTGCGTTCACCGTGTTCTGCCGCCCGCGCCCCTCCGCGCCCATGTGCATGGTCACCACCACGCGGCGGTAGCGCGCGGCGGCGCGGCGCACGTGCCGGCGCACCGCGGCCAGGTTGCGCGGGTCCGGCCCCGTCCACTGCGCAAAGCCCAGGAACGCCACCGTGTCGCCGCGCATCGTCACCACGGGCGTGGCGAGGGTGTCCATCCCGGTGACGTGCACTCCTGCCGCATCCAGGTGGCGCACCGTGTTGCGGCGGCCGACGTCGCCGTCGTCGCGGGCGTGGTTGTTGGCCAGGTTGCCGATCACCTCCGCGCCCTGCGGCGCCACCCGCCGCATGGCCCCCGCCGCCGCCACGGGGGAGCGGAAGGCGAAGCACGCGGTGGAGCCCGGCGCGCACTTCTGCCGGTTGATGCGCCCCTCGCCGATGGCGGCCTCCACGTTCAGCAGCACCACGTCCGCGTCCGCCAGCAGGGGCCGCAGCGGCGCCAGCAGCGAGTCCGGCGGCGGCAGCGCGGGGACGCGCCGGCCCAGCCGGGAGCGGGCGGTGTGCACCCACCCCGTGTCCAGGTTGGTCCCCAGCGTCACGTCGCCGCCGGCGCACACGCGCACCCCCGCCGTGTCCGCGCGCACCGGCGGCGGGCGGTGGCGCGGCCGGTTGCGCGACTGCGCGTCCAGCGGCGCCGCCGCCAGCGCCAGGGCCGCGAGCACCGCGCAGAGGACCGGGCCGCGACCGATCCGGCGGCCGGCCGGAGGAATCGGGTGGGATTGCACGGATGGAAGGAAAGGCGCGAGAGAAGAGCCGCCCCGGCAGTGCGCCGGCGGCGGCTCTTGAAACATGTGATGATTTCGCCCACCCGCCAAGGGTGCCGCGGTCAGCGGGGTACGTCGTAGAACAGGATCCGGACGATGCGCAGGACGGGCTGCCCCCCGCGCACCTGCCGCGCCTGCCAGTACAGCACGCCGCGCCCGCTCTCCCGCAGCCGCCCCACGGAAAGGGAAACCACCGTTCCGTCGCGCCCGTCCGGCGACACCTCCTCCAGGCTCCACGTGCGCCCGTCCCAGGCGCCCATCGCCGCACGCTCGCCGTCGTTGTGCACTTCGCGCGAACCGCTGGCGTCGCCCAGCGGCGTCACCAGCCGGTCGGCCTGCAGGTCGATCGCCACGCCGGTGAGGTCCGCGAACCCCGCGCCGCCATCGAAGACCAGCCGCGAACCCTCGGCGCGCACCGTCAGCGGCGCCTCGGCCACCTTGCGCAGGCCCATGTTGGCCGCCAGGCGCTGGTATTCGTCGTACTCCACCCGCGTGAGCCCCAGCCGCTGGTCGTACGGCAACGGCTCGCCCGCCGGGGCACGCCGCACCTGCTCCTGGAACCACTCGGGATCGCGCTGGATCGCCGCCTGCAGGCGCGCGGTGAGCTCTTCCATCCGCGGCGAGGGCGCGATGTCCATTGCGTCCATCCGGTGCGAGCCGGGCGAAAGCAGCACGCGCACGGAGTCCAGGCTGAACGTTCTCTGCGCCTGGGCGTCGAGCGAGGTGCAGGCCACCGCGGCCAGCGCGGCGCAGGTCAGGAAGCGCAGGAACCGCATGGATGTACGTTCGTGTCGGGGATGGAGGCGCCGCTCAGCGCGCCGCCGGCTGAGGATCGTGGACCGGGACGAAGCGGAGGCGCGGCGCGTGGGGGATCTCGCCGATCTCCGCGGCCAGGCGGTAGAAGGTGGCGAGCCCCTCCAGCATGGGCCCGTCCAGCTCGTACGACAGGTCCGCCCAGTAGCGGTCCAGGAAGTCGGGCGCGAAGCCGAAGCGCTCCGCCCACCGCGCCGCCAGCTCCGCCCGGTTCGCCCGGCCGTACGCGCGCGAGTCCAGCAGGGTGGCGTGCAGCCGCCGCAGCGCCCCGTCCGATCCGCCGCCCGCCTGCCAGACGGCGAAGGCGAACGGCAGCCCCGTGTGGTCCCACCACTCCGCGCCCAGGTCGTACCGCAGCGGCACCCCGGGATGCAGGTCCGCCCGCAGCGCCACGTCGCCGATGAAGAGCGCCGCGTCCGCGCCCGCGGCGAACGGGTCTTCGGCCGCCTGGTCGAACCAGCGGAAGCGGGGGCGTACGCCCCAGCGCAGCCGCAGCAGCACCTTCAGCAGCACCACGGAGGTGGCGGACGCCGTGGGCATGGCCACCAGCGCGCCGTCCAGCTCCCGCGGCGGCCGCGTGGCCGTGAAGACGATGCTGCGCACCGGCCCCCGCGAGCCGATCACCAGGTCCGGCAGCACGCGGTAGCGGTCCGCGTTGCGCGCGAACTCGATGCTGGAGCACGGCGCCACGTCGATCTTCCCGCGCTCCAGCAGCCCGTTCAGCCGTCCCGGCACGCCCTCGACCATCTCGATCCACCCGGGCGCGCCCTGGTCCAGCAGCCGCGCGTGCACGGGAAAGCAGTTGCTGTAGACGATGTGCCCCAGCCGCAGCCGTTCGCCGGCCGTATCCGCCACGCTCCCCGCCATCCTGGTTCATCCGCTCGATACGAAAACGCCGGAGCGCCCGCCGGCACCCCGGACTGCGTCGATGAGGGTGCCAAGTGATCGTTACACCTGCCCATTGTCAACCGGCGCGTCAGCCTCTCTGCCTGCAGGCGTCATCAACCCACCGGCTTCGCCACCTGAAACTCACCGCCGCCCCCTGCCGTACGACGCGTCGCCCCAGGTCCCGTCCCGTTCGGCTCGCGCGCAACCCGCCGCGCCGACTCCGCCACCCGTGCAGGAGGAACCGCCATGCATCTCTCGCATCTGGCGGCCGCGATCGCGGCCGCCACGCTACTGGCCGCGTGCGACGATCTCGTCGCACCCCATCCAGAGGCAAGCCGGAGAGGGGGGGCCGACGAGATCGTCGGCGTGTCGGGCCCGGTGCAGACCGGGTATGTGCTGGACGAGCACGATCAGCCGCAGGCGGTCACGTTCGTGGTGTGGGACGGCCATGCCATTGTTGGTGGCGACATGGACTTCGGCCCGGCTGAAGGGATCGCGCGCACGCCGGAAGAAGCACGGGCGTTGCGGAGCGACGGCGCCATGACTCCGCGTTTTTCCAACTACCGCCCCGGTCCGGCAGCGCGCTGGCCCGACAATGGGACGCATATCATCATCCCTTACGTTAAGGACGGCACCTGGAACGGCTACGCGACTCAATGGGGTCGCGTGCAGGCAGCGATCGACAAAATCCACGCGCAGTCTCGCGTGCGCTTTGTCCCTCGTACGAATCAGGCAGATTACGTGATCATCACCCGCGGCAACGATTTCTGCAGCGTTGGCCGGCGGGGCGGCGCCCAGTACTGCCGGCCCAGCGGTAATTACTGGCAGGTCGCGATGCACGAGTTGGGACACGCCATCGGCCTGCAGCACGAGCACCAGCGGTCCGACCGCGACGGCCACATCCGCGTGTTCCTGGACCGGACGGCGCGGGACGGCGAGTTCGTGATCCTCTCGTCCACGGACGCCAGCAGGAGCGGGGGATACGACTTCAACTCGGTGATGCACTACGGACCCGCCCAGTTCAGCACGGGCGGCCACACCATCGAGCCCAACTTCACCACCTACCCCGGCGCGAAGCTGTGGTCCGGCGGCTCCAGCTGCTCCGACACCACGATCCGGGTCAAGCCGCTCACCTGCCGCACGGGGTTCAGCGCCGGGGACGTGGACGGCATCAACGCCATGTACGGCGGGTCGAGCGCGCCCACGCGGTCCTACGTCAGCTTCAGCAACGGCCGGTGCCTGGACGCGCCCAGCGCCGCCAACGGCACGCGCGTGCACATGTGGGACTGCCTGGGAGCCAGCCATCCCAACCAGCGCTGGGCGTACAACGCGGCCACCGGCGAGCTGAAGATCCACGGCAACAAGTGCCTGGACGCGTGGGGCGCGCGGCGGCTGGACCCCATCGTGGTCCACGATTGCCACGGCGGCGGGAACCAGAAGTGGGACATCGGGACCTTCGGACAGATCCGGCTGCGCGGGATCGCCGACGAGGCGGGGCGACCGATGTGCATCGACATCTCCCACTACGCCCGCGGCCTGGGCGCGCAGATGGTGCTGCAGTACTGCCACCGCGGCGACAACCAGGCGTGGCGCAGCAGCGCGGGGGGCGTGGGCGGCGCGACCTTCAACCTGTGGAGCGACATCACCCGCTGCGCCGACGCGCCCAGCGCCGCCACGGGCACGCAGCTGCACATGTGGGACTGCTCCGCCACCAATCCCAACCAGCGCTTCACCCGCACGGCTTCGGGCGAGATGCGGATCCACGGCAAGTGCCTGGACGCACATGCCTCGCAGCCGGGCAACCCCGCGAAGGTGTGGGACTGCCACGGCGGCGCCAACCAGAAGTGGATCCGGGATCCCTCCGGGCGCCTGTCGCCGGACTCCAATCGCGGCGTCTGCCTGGACGTGAGCAACTCCAGCTCCTTCAACGGGTCCAAGCTGATCCTGTACTCGTGCCACGACGGTGGCAACCAGCGGTGGACGTACACAGAGCCGTATAACCCCTGATCACATGGGAGGCGGATGAGGAGCGGGTCCGGGATCTCTTTCCGGACCCGCTCCTCATGCCGTCGGCTGGCCGCGAAGCTGCACCTCCGTACCCTCGACAATCCGTCCAACGCGATGTAGCTCTCACTGGTCATCCTCGAGGGCGAACCCGGCGAGCCGGGCCCCCGGGACCGGCGCTCCCACCGGCATGGAGGAAGTGGAGATGAAGCACTGGAGTGAGATCGCCGCCGCAGCGCTGGTTCTGGCTGCCGCGCCGGACCTTGCCGCGCAGGCCCTGGACATCCGCGAGTGGCCCGTGCCCTACGCCGACAGCCGCCCCCGCGACCCGTACGTGGACGGCGAGGGGCGGGTGTGGTTCGTGGGGCAGCGCGGCAACTACGTGGCGTACCTGCACCCCGGCTCCGGCGAGTTCCGCCGGTACGACCTGGAGGCGGGCGCGCTGCCGCACAACCTGATCGTGGCGCCGGACGGGGCCGTCTGGTACGCGGGGAACGGCAACGGCCACATCGGCCGGCTGGACCCGCGGACGGGACAGGTGCGCCGGTTTCCGATGCCGGACAGCGCCGCGCGCGACCCGCACACCCTGGTCTTCGACCGGGCGGGCAACCTGTGGTTCACGGTGCAGGGCGGCAACTTCGTGGGCCGGCTGGCGCCGCAGACGGGCGAGGTGCGGCTGATCCCCTCCGCCACGCGCGGCTCGCGCCCGTACGGCATCGTGATCGACGGGCAGAACCGCGTGTGGGTGAACCTGTTCGGCACCAACAGGCTGGGGCTCATCGACCCGGCGGCCATGCGCATCGAGGAGATTGCCCTGCCGCGGGAGAACGCGCGCACCCGGCGCCTGGCCCTCACCTCCGACGGCGCGGTGTGGTACGTGGACTACGCGGGGGGAATGCTGGGGCGGATGGACCCCGCCACCCGCCGGGTGCGCGAGTGGCCGATGCCCGGCGGGGCGGCCAGCCGGCCGTACGCCATGGCGGTGGACGACCGCGACCGGGTGTGGATGGTGGAGACGGGCGCGCGCCCCAACGTCTTCGTGGGCTTCGATCCGCGGACGGAGCGGTTCATCGCCGGCACGCCGATCGCCAGCGGCGCGGGGGCGGTGCGCCACATGTACTTCCACCCGTCCACGCGCGAGATCTGGTTCGGCACGGACGCCAACACCATCGGCCGGGCGAAGGTGCCTTGAGCGCACGCACGGCGATCGCCGCCGCGGGCGTGCTGGCGCTCGCGGCGGCCGCGACGGCGGCCGGGTCCGCGCGGTACCACGGGCGTCCGTTTCCCGACGGCGCCCCGCCGGGGACCACCGGCGGCTTCGGCGAGGCCACCTGCGCGCTGTGCCACCTGGGCGCGGAGCTCAACGATCCCGCCGGCTCGCTGGCGATCGAAGGGCTGCCGGAGCGGTACACGCCCGGGCAGGCCTACCGGCTGATCGTCCGCCTGCGCCGGGCGGATCTGGCCGCCGCCGGCTTCCAGCTATCCGCGCGCACCGCCGCCGGCGCGCAGGCGGGCACGCTCGCGGGGGCGGATTCGGCCACGGAGATCCGGACGCACGCGGCGACCGGCGTCCAGTACGCCGGCCACACCCGGGCCGGCTCGCGCCCCGCCGCGCCCGGCGCCGGCGAGTGGGTGGTGACGTGGACCGCCCCCGCCCCCGCCGGCCCCGTCACCTTCCACGCCGCCGCCAACGCCGCCGACGGCGACGCCTCGCCGCTGGGCGACTACGTGTACTCGCTGGAGCGCGCGTCGCAGGCTCCCTGATTTCCGCACCCCGACAGAAGAAGACCTCACGCGGAGTCAACGGAGTCAACGGCGTTTTCTTTCCTCCGCTGACTCCGCTGACTCCGCGTGAGCCCATTCTTCCTGATGGGATCAGCTCCGCGGGGCAGTGAACTCGTGGCTCAGCAGCACACCCTTGCCCACGCGCTTGCCTTCCCAGCGGACCTTCACCGTCTTGCCGTCGTCGGTGACCTCCATTACGCCGTACTGACCGCCATTGGCCTCGATCGGTCCGTGTGAGTACGGCCCGCCCTTGATGGACCCCGAGCGGTCGAGCGGCGACGCCTGAAAGATCGGGAACCCGCCTCCCGCGTTCGGAGGCCGGTTGTTGGAGCCGTCGTCGATGGCCAGCATGTGGGCGTCCGCGCTCAGCATGCAGAGGTTGTTGATCTTGTTCTGGGTGATGAACTCGGCGATCTCGGCGCGCTCCTCGGGCCACTGGTCCCACCCCTTGTGGCCTTTCGCGGCGATCCAGGGGATGGTGTTGATCCACACCACCAGGCCGTGCTCGTCCCTTCCCCGCAGCATCTCCTCCTTCAGAGCCTCCTTCTGCACGCTGCCCAGCATGGTGGTGGTCTTGGCGCGCTCCGACCGACAGTCCGAGAGCAGAAAGCGCACGCGGCCGATGGTGAACGTCTGGTAGATGGCGCGGTCGAACCCGGCTTCGGTGATCGGATAGTGCGGAACGCAGGCGACGTACATCTGCCGGGCCACGATCCTGCCGATGGCCTCGCTGGTGGCGTTGTTGTGCGAGTAGTCGTGGTCGTCCCAGGTGTAGGCGATGGGCACGTCGCGGTACAGCGCCGCCTGGCGAGGCTGGCTCAGCACCCGGCGATAGGCGCGGATGTACTTGACCCCGTTCTTGTCGTGGATGTCTTCGTAGTGCAGGTCGCCCAGGTGCACGAAAAGGAGCGGGTTCTCCGCGCGGATCGCGTCGAAGACGGCGTGGTCGGAGCCCGTCTTCGCGTCGCCCGACGCGACGATGCGGAACGACGCGGGGTGGCCCTCGCGCGGAAAGCTCTTCAGCCGTCCCCGCGCGGCCGGCGTGGCGGCGCCCCCCACCAGGACGTCGTAGTGGTACTCGGTGTCGGGGAGCAGGCCGGACAGCTGAAAGGTGGAGATGGAGAACGAGGGTGCGGAGGCCAGGTTCGAGACCTCCTGCGCCGCGCGGGGCTGCACCAGCTCTCCCCCCGCGCCGCGGCGGTCGCTGAACGCCACCGCCACGCTGTCGTTCAACCCGACCGCCACCACCACCTGCGCGCTGGAGGAGGTTACGCCTCCGCTCCACGGTCCGAAAACGAGCGAGTTGGCCATCGGAATTCACCTGAACGAAAGGAGTAGGGAGCAGGTCACTTTGCGGAAGGCAGGAGCCGCTATGACCGGACCACAGAGTTATAGGATGGGTGACCGATGGAGTTTTCCCGGGGCACGGCGCGAAGCCGGGCCCCGCCGTACTTCTCCCGGCGCGGAAGAAAGGTTGGCGGTGCGCCGGCTTCCCGGGCAGGGGATGGAACGGTTCAGACGCTGAACGAGCGGCCGCGCCAGAGGGCGTTCAGGGCCAGGCCGCTGGAGGCCACCTTGGCCGCCGGCCACACCGCCCGCAGCTCGTCCCCGAACCTGGACACGCCCTTCACCAGCCCCTGCGGGTGCTGAAAGTGCCACCACTCCACCGACGTGTAGGTGGTGCGCCAGTCCTTGCGCGCGGGAATGCGCTGCCACCCGTGGCGCTCCAGCACGTCCGACAGGCAGAAGTACCGCGCGGTGCGCTTCGCGGCGACGGTGCCCGTGCCCTTTTTCCACACCAGGTACTCGATCTCGCCCTCCTGGATGAGGGAGGCGTCGTACAGCGGGCTGGAGGGCTCGGCGTTCTCGCTCACGCACCACAGCTTCCACTCGGGGTTGGCGTCCGTGCCGCCGTTACGCGTGACCATGTAGCGGTCCGTGGCGCCCTGCATCGCCGTGTAGATGTACAGGTCGATGGCGCGCCCGGTGTAGTGCAGGCTGGTGCGGCTGCGGCCGGGGGTCACCGGCGCGGAGAGGTCGCGCAGCCCGCCGCTGGAGGTCAGGACGCCGCCCAGCGCCTTCACCTGGTTGTACGCGGAGAGGTAGAAGTCCTTCAGGTCCGTGCGAATGCGGAACGACTCGTACCCGTTCCCCCGCTTGTCCGCCGGCACGTTGGTGAGGCCCACGAACGCGGCCGCGGCGGCGTCCATCTCCACCCCCGCCACCCCCGCCGCGTCCGCCGCGGATACGGCGACGTCCACGGAGGGAGGATGCAGGGCGGAGGTCTTGATGTGGATGACGATCTCCCCCGGCCGCACGCGCACCTGCACCACGTCGTCCGTGGCCGGGAACGCGCCCGCCGCCGGCGCTCCCCCGCCGAAGTCCGCCGCGGCAGCCGCGTCCGCGCCGCCCTCCATGACGTCCGCCGCGCCCGGCGCGTAGTCCCCCTCCCCCAGCCCGCACCCGTCCTCTTCGTAAAGGACTTCCCCGCCCATCGCGCCGGAGGCGTCTTCCGCCCCACGCCCGCCGTCGTCGCTCATCATCCGCATCCTTGAAGGACTGGAGTGCCCGGTGCCCAGTGCCCAGGATCAAGGAATTGCAAGCGCGTTACTGGACACTTGAACCTGGACACTTGAACCTGAATTCTTGAACCTCTTCACCCGCTCACCCCCTCACCCGCGACCAGCTCCGGCGTAATGGAACCGACCGGCCCGGCGTAGACGGCGAACAGGCCGCCGGTAAGGAAGTGCGCCATCGCGCGGCTCACCCGCTCGTGCAGGCCCGTGAGCACCGTCCGCTCCTCCTGCCGCGGCAGCTCGCCGAAGCGCAGCACCTCGTCCAGCTGCTCGCCCAGGTAGGCCACCGCCTCCGCGGTGTGCGGAAGGCCGCGCCGGGCCACCTCCAGCAGCTGCTCCACCTGGTCGGCGGGAACGCCCCGCGAGGCGCGGGCCTGGCGCAGGTGCTCCGCCCAGAGCACCGGGCCGTCCGTGCGCCGCGGATGCCACGCGGCCAGGTTCCCCAGCCAGTCGTGCAGCCGGTCGTACTTGCGGCCGCGCAGCAGGAACAGCCCGGCGATCTCCGCCGCCAGGGGCGACTGCAGCTTGGACCGCAGCGCCTCCTCGAACACCCGCGCGTCCAGCGCGCTGACCACCTCGCGCAGGCGCAGGTCGCGGTACTTCTCCCAGAGCCGCGCCATCTCTCCCAGCATCCCCGGGCTGTCGGGCGCCAGCCCCGCCTCCACGCGGTGGAAGGTGCCGTCCACGTCGCGGCTGAAGTCCAGCGTGTAGCGGGGCCGCAGGTGCGCATCGCCGGGGAGGGTCACCGCGTAGGTGTGGCTGCCGTCGCTCAGCTCCAGCCAGTGCGGGCCCTCTCCCTCCACCCCGAACACCACGTGCCACGTGTCGTCCTCCGCCACGCGCACTGCGTGCACCACGATCTCCGCCCGCGCGCCGTTCCCGGAATCCAGGGGGAGAGCGCGCGCGGTGTGCCACATCCCGCTCATGTGCTCGGAGCCGAACACGCCGTGCAGGTCGCCCATCCCCACCCGCTCCGGCCGCATGCCGTCCGGCGGGAGGTCCGCCCAGGTGCCGGCGTCTTCCTCAGCGGGCTCCACCTCGTCCGCGCGCCTGCCGCCGCGCAGCGTGGCCGGGACGTCCACCGCCCCCTCGTCGGCGCCGAAGTCGAAGCCCAGGCCGGATTCCGCACTCTTCGTCCCCACCATCCCGAACCCACCGTCCCCGCCGCCTCCCGTCGGGCCCGCCATCCCTAATCCGTCGCTGCCCCCGCCCCCGCCGTTCGCCGGCGCCGGGGGCTGCGGCGGGGGGGCCGCGGGCGCCGTGACGCAGACGTCCGACCAGTTGTCGATGCGGATGGGCTGCTTGACCCGCTTCAGGCGCCGGCTGACCTGCTTGTTCACGAACCGCCCCAGCTCCGTCAGGCTCACGTGGCCCAGGGAGTGGACGCACTCGGGATCGCCCGTCACCTTGCCCTTCAACCCCTCCAGCAGCGCGCCGCCAAAGAGGGACAGCCCCTCCGCGGGCGAGGCGGGCTGCCACGCCTCCGTCCCCGCCGCGCTCGCCCACATCAGCGGCGACACGCGGGACGGGTCCACGCTGCTGCGGGGCACCTCCGGCAGCACCGACTGTCCGAGCAGCTGCAGCCCGGCCAGCTTTTCCGGCCGGCTGCGGCAGGCGTCCAGGAACAGGATCTCCTCGGGAAGGGGCAGGCTCCACAGCCCCCCGTTCACGTTCTGCGCGCTGAGCGCGTCGTTGACGTTGAAGAACGGGGGCGCCAGCCAGTCGGCGGGGAGCAGGAGCTGCCGGTCGCCCGAGTTGATGCCGTGGCCGCTGAAGAAGAACATGGCGCGGCTCTCCGACAGGAACTCCGGATGCACGCCCTGCATGCTCGCGTACCACGCCTTCAGCACCCGGGTGCACTCCGCCAGGGTGGCGCGGGGATACGTCCCCATCTCCGGCTCCTGCGCCAGCTCTTCCTGCGTGGGCGCCAGCAGCACCCAGCACTGCGCCAGCGGCGCCGCGTCGTAGCGGTACTGGTCGCGCAGCCAGGTGAAGAAGCGATACGCGGTCAGGGCGCTCACGCTCAGCTGCCCCAGCCCGTACGCATCGTGCGGGGGCGGCGGCTGCAGGGGGGGCCCGCCGGCCACCGGCAGGTGGTCGTAGCGGCTCACCCCGATCACCACCGCGAAGGTGCCCGGCCCGTTGCCCGCGCCCGGATCCGCCCACAACGCGAGGTCCGCCCTGCTCCGCTCGAGTGCCATCGCTCCTGCGCCGTTCAGGTTTCCGCGCCGTCACCCCTCGATCCGGCGCGCCTCGACGGTCATCGGCTCCGCGTCGCTCCCGGCGAGCACCGGGTAGCGCTGCATGGTGATGAAGTCGCCCACCCCCGCCTCGCCGTCGCCGTCCACGTCCACGTGCACGGAGAGCGCGTACATGCCGCGCGGATCGTGGCCCTCCACCCGCAGCTCGAAGGGAAAGCCGGCCGCGCCCGCGGGCACCTGCACGCGCGCCTCCGCCAGCGTGGCCGAGGGCGCGTCCGCGCGGCTGACGTCGTCCACCCGCACGTACGCGGTGGCAGCGCGCGCGGCGGGGCCGGGCGCGAGCCGCACCCGGCCCGCCACGCGCGTCCCGGCGGCCACGGGCGGGGCTCAGGCGTACAGCTCGGGATACAGCGCCTGCACCGCGGCCACGTCGCCGTCGCTCAGCCCCGTGCGCTGCCCGATCTGCACCGGCTGGCGGGGAACGATGGTGGGCTGGTGGTTGCGGCTGAAGGCCAGGGCCGGGTAGTGCATGATGGAGGCGTAGTCGTAGGCGCCCAGGTCGTCGCCGTCCAGGATGTGCTGCTCGAAGTTGTGCCGCGCCTCCGGGGCGATGTTCTCCCAGCGGATCTCCACGTGCCGGTCGCGGTCCTCGCGGCTCTGCTCGTGCCACAGCCCCACCGTGTGGCCGATCTCGTGGATGGCCTGCCCCAGCCCGCACCCGCTGCCCAGGGAGATGACCTGCTTGCCGCCGCGCCGGCCCAGCTGCGACCAGCAGCCGACCTTCGCCTCGAACGAGACGTAGTCCCGGTACTGGTGCGCGTTCTGGGCGGTGCGCTGCACGAAGCGGATGCGCGTGCGCGCCTCCCAGTGCGCGATGGCGGCGGTCACCCGCTCCGGGTCGGGGAGCGCGGGGTGGATCTGGTAGGGGATGATCCCCCCGGGCCAGCGGAACTGCTGCCCGGTGATCCCCACCCCCATGGGCACCAGCTGGCCGCCGCTGCGGGCCTCCTCCATCTCCTCCTCCGTCCCCAGGACGATGTCGCCCTCGAACACCGCCAGCCCGTCCAGCGGGGAGTACTGGAGCTCCTTCTGCGTCCCCTCGTTGATGGCGACGGGCGCCGTCCGCACCTCTTCCCCCGTGCGCAGCCAGTCGCCGCGGTCCTGCAGCAGGTCGTCCTCGTGGGTGCTCATGGTCGGTTCTCCCGATGATGACGTCGATTCCCCCGGCGGCCGCCGGGCGGATGGCTCACACGGATGCCGCCGCCGCCCATACAGTACACGCGTCCCGCAGCCGATTCCAAGGAATTTTTTCGGAAAAGATCGTGGTGGACGGAAAGCGGGAGCGGCGGTCCATGGGGCCGCCGCTCCCGCTTTCCGTCCACCACGATCTTTTCCGAAAAAATTCCTTGGAATCGGCTGCGGGACGCGTGTACTGTATGGGCGGCGGCGGCATCCGTGTGAGCC
>DATAAG010000425.1:0-11704 GCA_036260235.1 Longimicrobium sp. | reverse complement strand
CGCGACCCGAAGAATCTCCCGCCCCTCGCGCCGAACCCGCCCCGAACATCGTCCGGGGAACTCACCGTGGCCGCGAGATCCTGCCGCCCAGCGTACAGATTCTTCGGTCGGCGCGCATGCTCGTGAGCGGGCGGCAAGATCAGGGGGGCGCCTCCCTCAGAATGACAGCTTATCCGGATTCGGTATGAAACGCTGCTCTTGCGCATCCGAAACCAATTCGATTATCATCTAATTAGATGCCTGTCGAAAAAGGAGAGGACGATGGAAATCACCACGGCCGTCGAGTATCTCAAGCTCCTGGCGAACGAGACGCGGCTGAAGCTGCTGGGCATCCTGGCGGACCGGGAGCGCAGCGTGGGCGAGCTCGCGGAGATCGTGGAGCTGAAGGAGCCCACCATCTCGCACCACCTTGCGAAGCTGCACGAGGCGGGACTGGTGCAGATGCGCGCGGACGGCAACACGCACTTCTACCGCCTGGCGGGGGAGCGGCTGCACCAGCTGAGCCGCGAGCTGTTCACCCCCGGGCGCATGATGGCCATCGCCGGGCGCGACCAGGCGGATGCCTGGGACCGCAAGGTCCTCGGCAACTTCCTGGACGGCGAGCGGCTCATCAAGATCCCGGACGTCCGGAAGAAGCGCGAGGTCATCCTGCGCTGGCTGGCGGACCGTTTTGAGCACGGCCGCCGCTATCCGGAGCCGGAGCTCAACGAGATCATCAAGCGCCACCACCCCGACACGGCCACGCTGCGCCGCGAGCTCATCATGGCCAGGCTGATGCAGCGCGAGAACGGCGTCTACTGGCGCCTTCCCGACCAGCAGGCCGCCTGACGGGCTGCTGGTCGGGACACACGAGACCGGCCCCGGAGCTCACGGGGAGCGCCGGGCCGATTTCACTCACGCAGTGCGCGCTTTGCGGGGCGTTCGCCTGGCGCGGGGGCGTGCCTTCGCGGGGCGGCGGCCCTGCTTCGCCAGGTGGGCCACCACGTCGGGAAAGTCGCGCAGCACGCGGAGGAGCGTGTCCGCCGTCTTGTTCTGGCTCACGGTGCCGCGCTCCCACCGCACCACCGTCTTCTCCCCCGCGCCGATCAGCCGCTCCAGCTGCGCCTGCGTCAGCCCGTACTTGCGCCGAAGCTCCACGATCTCCTCCGGCGCCAGCAGCCCGTCCTCTTCTCGGATCACCGCAGCCGCACGGCGAAACGACTCGCTCGCCATCTCACCGTTGTAGAACGTCTCCCCACACCGGCCGCAACGATAGAACCGATCCAGAAACGTGACGGGTCGATCTCCCATTCTCCGGGTATGCGGCTCTTCAACAAGCATTGCCGGATCACCGCAGATGGCACAGGCTACGGATGGCTCCACTGCTCACCTCATTTCCGATTGAACTGGACGACGACTGCTCGCCCTGCGGGATTCCGTTGCAGCTTGATGTACGTCCATGTCTGTCGATATTCCAGATGATAAACGTCCTGCCACAATCCGGGACAGCTAGCGGATTCCATGCTCTTGTAGAAGTGCTGCGGTTCAAGCCTCAGCACCGCATCGACAATGTCGTCGTCGGAGAGGTCCAACTCAGCCGCTCCATCGGCGGCTGCCTGGGTGATCCATGATGAGAGCGGCCCCTGCCCGATCAGCCGCTGAAGCTCATGCAGATCGTATGTCGGTTGTCCCCTCCCCATCCACCCCTCCAATGGTAGCACCATGCTACCCGTCGCACAAGTGAATCTCCCGTGGGAAAGCGCCCGAAGTAAACACGGCGTCAATGTAGACGGAGCGCGCGGAGTGCGCCAGTGACGGACGCGAAGCGGCCCGGCGCTCCTCGAGAGAGCGCCGGGCCGATCGTCATCACGCCCGCGGGGCTGGACGGTCTCGTTCCCGGGTCAGCGGACGGTGATCTGCCGCATCATCCCGTGCATGTGGTGCGGCTGCCCGTCCCGGGCGTCCGGGTGGAAGCAGACCAGCGCGTACTCGCCGGGCGCGAAGTCGGCGGTGACCACGTTCACCACGCCGCGCTCCAGGCTGGTGGTGCCGCCGATGGGCCGCGCCGGGGGAGGGCCGCTGGGCTGGGCGACCCAGGCCATCAGGTCCTGCAGGGTCTTGCCCGGAGCGAGTTGCGCGATCAGCACCTCGTGGGGCTGGTCCGCGTTGGTCACCACGTGGATGGTGCGCCGGCCGGCGGTGATGTCGCGGTCGAGCACGAAGTTGTAGTCGATCAGCGACATGTGCACGTCCGCCGCGGCGTGCGGACGGGGCCCGCCGGCCGCCGCAGTCACGGTGAGCGGCATCAGCATCCCCTTCGCGATGTGCGGAACGCCGTCGGGACCGGGGATCACGCACACCATCAGGTACTGCCCGGGATGCAGGTCCACCGTGGTCTCGGCGTGCTCCCCGGGCGCGGGGGTGTTCGGCCCGCCCACGAAGTGCACCCACGGGGGCGGCGGCCCCTGCTCGCCCATCCCGGCCATCAGCTCCTCCAGCGTGTGCCCCTCGTCCAGCCGGAGGAGCTGCACGTGGTGCAGGTCGGGGCCGTCGTTGTGCAGGCGGATGGTGGTGGTGCCGGCGGGAATCTCGCGCGGGGCCTGGAAGGCGAAGTCGCGCGCCCGCACCTCCATCACGCTGGGCTGCGCCCCGGCCGCCGCGGCCCCGCAGGCGCTGGCGGCGAGCACCACGGCCATCGTACGGACCAGCCTTGAGCAGTCGTATCCCAAGCGTGCCTCCCATGCAAAGGGTGGATGCCCGCGGGGCCTGCTACCCCGCCAAGGTGCAGGGAAGATGATGCGCAGTCGGCGCGGAGTACATGATTTCGTTCCCGTAACAGCGCATGGCGGCGCATTGGGAACGCGCGTCGCGTAGCACGACCAGAAACGTTTCGGTACAAAGACGAACGCCGCCCTGACGCGAGTCGGGGCGGCGTTGTCGTGCGAACGGCCTCCGCGTCAGACCTGCGCGTACATGTCCACGGGCGGGCAGCTGCACACCAGGTTGCGGTCGCCGGCGGCGTTGTTCACGCGCGCCACGGCCGGCCAGAACTTGCGCTCGCGCACCCACGCGGCCGGGAACGCCGCGCGCTCGCGGCCGTAGGCGTGCGTCCACGCGTCCGCCGTGACGGCGGCGGCGGTGTGCGGCGCGTTCTTGAGCAGGTTGTCCCGCCGGTCGGCGATCCCCGCCTCGATCTCGCGGATCTCCTCGCGGATCATCACCATCGCCTCGATGAAGCGGTCCAGCTCGCCCAGCGCCTCGCTCTCTGTGGGCTCGATCATCATCGTCCCCGCGACGGGGAAGGAGACGGTGGGGGCGTGGAAGCCGTAGTCCATCAGCCGCTTGGCCACGTCCTCCACCTCCACCCCCGCCGAGCCCTTGAGCTGCCGCATGTCCACGATGCACTCGTGGGCCACGGTGCCGCTGGCGCCGCGGTACAGCACGGGATAGTGCTCGTCCAGCCGCTTCGCGATGTAGTTGGCGTTCAGGATGGCGACCTTCGTGGCGTGCGTGAGCCCCTCCGCGCCCATCAGGTGGATGTAGACCCACGAGATGGGCAGGATGCTGGGGCTTCCCCACGGCGCCGCCGAGATGGCGCCGTGCCCCTCGCCGCCCACCGGGATCACCGGGTGGCCGGGGAGGTACGGCGCCAGGTGCTTCGCCACGCAGATGGGCCCCATCCCCGGCCCACCGCCGCCGTGGGGAATGCAGAAGGTCTTGTGCAGGTTCAGGTGGCAGACGTCCGCGCCAAAGTCGCCGGGGCGGCAGAGCCCCACCTGCGCGTTCATGTTGGCGCCGTCCATGTACACCTGCCCGCCGTGGCGGTGAACGACGTCGCAGATCTCGCCGATCTCCGACTCGAACACGCCGTGCGTGCTGGGATAGGTGATCATCAGCGCCGCCAGGTCGTCCGCGTGCGCCTCCGCCTTCCGCCGCAGGTCGTCCAGGTCCACGTTGCCTTCGCTCGTGGAGGCGACGACCACGACCTTCATCCCCGCCATCACCGCGGACGCCGGGTTGGTGCCGTGCGCGGACTGCGGGATCAGGCACACGTCGCGGTGCCCCTCGCCCCGCCCCTCGTGGTACTCGCGGATCACCAGCAGCCCCGCGAACTCGCCCTGGCTTCCCGCGTTGGGCTGCAGCGACACGGCGTCGAAGCCGGTGATCTCCGCCAGGTCGCGCTCCAGCGAGGCGAACAGCTCGCGGTAGCCCGCGGTCTGCTCCGGCGGCGCGAAGGGGTGGATGCGCGACACCTCCGGCCAGGTCACCGGGATCATCTCCACGGTGGCGTTCAGCTTCATGGTGCACGAGCCCAGCGGGATCATGCTGTGGGTGAGCGACAGGTCCCGGCTCTCCAGCGCCCGGATGTACCGCAGCATCTCCGTCTCGCTGTGGTACCGGTTGAACACCGGGTGCGCCAGGATCTCGCTCGTCCGCCGGAACCCGCCGTTCAGCCCCGAGCCCAGCCCGTCCAGCAGCTCGTCCGCCGTGAAGCCCAGGGCGGAGCCGCGGTTCAGGGAGACCAGCACCTCCTCCACGTCCTCCACGCCGGCGGTCTCGTCCAGGGCGACGCAGACGGAGGACTCGTCGTAGCCGCGCAGGTTGATGCCGCGGTCGCGCGCCGCCGCCAGGATGCCGCCCACGCGGGTTCCCACGTCGATGCGCACGGTGTCGAAGAAGGCGCCGTGCACCACGCGGTAGTTCAGCCGCTCCGCCCCTGCCGCCAGCAGCTCCGCCAGGGTGTGGACCCGCTCCGCGATGGCGCGCAGCCCCTCCGGCCCGTGGTAGACGGCGTACATCCCCGCCATCACCGCCAGCAGCACCTGCGCCGTGCAGATGTTGCTGGTGGCCTTCTCCCGCCGGATGTGCTGCTCGCGCGTCTGCAGCGCCATGCGCAGCGCGGGGTTGCCGTCCGCGTCCACGCTCACCCCGATGATGCGCCCGGGGATCTGCCGCTTGTACTCGTCGCGGCAGGCGAAGTACGCCGCGTGGGGCCCGCCGAAGCCCATCGGCACGCCGAAGCGCTGCGTGGTGCCCACGGCGATGTCCGCGCCCCACTCCCCCGGCGGGGTGAGCAGGACGAGCGACAGCAGGTCCGCCGCGGCCACGACGACGATCCCCTCCTCCCGCGCCCGCTGGGTGAAGGGCCGGTAGTCGATCACCTCGCCGTCGGTGGCGGGGTACTGCAGCAGCGCGCCGAAGACGGGCTGCGAGAAGTCGAACGCGTCGTGGTCGCCCACCACCACCTCGATGCCGCGGGCGTGCGCGCGGGTGCGGACGACGTCGATGGTCTGCGGATGGCAGAGCGCGGAGACGAAGAAGGTGTTCTTCACCTCGCTGCCGGCGATGCCGTACGCCATGGCCATGGCCTCGGCGGCGGCGGTGCCCTCGTCCAGCAGCGACGCGTTGGCGATGGGCAGCCCGGTGAGGTCGATGACGGCCGTCTGGAAGTTGAGCAGCGCCTCCAGGCGCCCCTGCGCGATCTCCGCCTGGTAGGGCGTGTACTGCGTGTACCACCCCGGGTTCTCCAGGATGTTGCGCTGGATGACGGGCGGGGTGATGCAGTCGTGGTACCCCATCCCCAGGTAGCTGCGGAAGACGCGGTTCCTGGACATCATCCCGCGCAGCTCCTGCAGCAGCTCGTACTCGCTGCGCTCCGGGCCCAGCGCCAGCGGGCGGTTCAGGCGGATGGAGGCGGGGACGGCGGCGTCCACCAGCTCGTCCAGCGAGCCGTAGCCCAGCACGTCCAGCATCTGCCGGATCTCCGCCGCGTCGGGGCCAACGTGGCGGCGAACAAAGGTGTCGGTATGGGTAAGTGCCGATCTATCCACGATCTACGTCTCTCGCAAAGTGGGCGGTGAAGGCGGCGGAATGTATCGTCCCCGGCGGATGAAGGCAAACCGCCCGGGTCCGGGAGATCGGTTGCGCGCTGGCAGGGGTGGCGCGTGGGCCGGCGCCTCCCTCCCCGGCCCTCCCCCGCAAACTGCGCGGGGGAGGGAGAACGGCAATCCAGGGGCGCACACCGTTGCAGGCTGTCCCCTGTAACCTGTCCCCTGTAACCTGTCCCCTGTACCCTCGCAGTCCAGCGACCGACGCAAGCCTCACGCAGGCAGCCGGAGCAGCCTCTCGATCCCCTTTGCCCATCACGAGATGCGCATCCCTTGATATGAGCACCGCTCACGCTGAGATTGTCGCGCCCATTGCAGGACAACGCTCCGCGAAAGACGGGTGCACATGAACAACATCGGCCGCAGGGTCGCGATCATCGACGGGTGCCGGACGCCGTTCGCCAAGTCCGGCACCGATTTCAAGGACGTGACGTCCACCGAGCTGGGGAAGGCGGCCGTACGCGAGCTCATCGCCCGCACGGAGCTGGACGTGGAGCAGGTGGACCACGTGGTGTACGGCACCGTCGTGCAGTCGGTGCAGGAGCCCAACATCGCCCGCGAGGTCACGCTGGGCGCCGGGATCCCGCCCAGCGTGCCGTCGTTTACCGTGGGGCGCGCGTGCGCGTCCAGCAACCAGGCCATCACCTCCGGCGCGGAGCAGATCGCGCTGGGGATGGCGGACGTGGTGGTCGCCGGGGGCGCGGAGTCGCTCACCGACGTTCCCATCCTGTTCAGCAAGGAGATGCGCGAGGCGCTGGTGCGCGCCAGCAAGGCCCGCTCGCTGGGTGAGCGGCTGCAGGCGTTCCGCACCATCCGTCCGCGCCACCTGGCCCCCATCACCCCCGCCATCGCCGAGCCCACCACGGGGCTGACCATGGGCGAGTCGGCGGAGAAGATGGCCAAGGAGAACGGGATCAGCCGCGAGGCGCAGGACCGCTGGGCCCTGCGCAGCCACCAGCTGGCCGCCGCGGCCACGCAGGACGGGCGGCTGACGCGCGAGATCGCCGCCTTCTACGTCCCGCCCAGGTACGAGCAGGTGGTGACCAGCGACAACGGCATCCGCGCCGACACCTCGCTGGAGAAGCTCTCCACCCTCAAGCCGGTGTTCGACCGCAAGTACGGCAGCGTGACCGCAGGCAACGCGTCGCCGCTGACGGACGGCGCCAGCGCGGTGCTGCTGATGAGCGAGGAGAAGGCGAGCGCGCTGGGGTACAGGCCGCTGGGCTTCATCCGCAGCTACGCGTACGCCGCGCTGGACCCCGGCGACCAGCTGCTGCAGGGCCCCGTCTACGCCGCGCCCACGGCGTTCGACCGCGCGGGGCTGACGATGAAGGACATCGACCTGCTGGAGGTGCACGAGGCGTTCGCCGCGCAGGTGCTGAGCAACCTGCAGTGGTTCGACAGCGACAAGATCGCCAAGGAGCGGCTGGGGCGGGACAGGGCGCTGGGGCTGCCGCCGGAGGACCGCATCAACGTGATGGGCGGCTCCATTGCCATCGGCCACCCCTTCGGCGCCACGGGCGGGCGCCTGACCGTGACCCTGCTGAACGAGCTGCGCCGCCGCGGCGAGCAGTTCGGCATGATCTCCGTCTGCGCGGCCGGCGCCATGGGCTTCGTGATGATCGTCGAGGCCGCGCCGAACTGATCCGGGCGCCAGCTGGCCACACGAGAAAGGGGCTCCTGTGCCGGCCGCGCAGGAGCCCCTTCTTTCATTGCGTACGCCAGTGGCGAGGGTGGCGGCGAAAGTGCACGCAAATCGTGACGACCACCTCCGTCCGAATCAGGCGAAACAGCAGCGAGTACGGAAAACCTGATACGATCGCCCGGTGAAGTCCGGCCCGGATCTGCGGAAACTGGTGTGGATTCTGTGTTATTGCCTCCAAGGCGTTTTCGACGGAGGTTCGAAACGCTCGCGCGGTGCGCGGATTTCGAGCCCCATACCAGCCAGCAGCCTCATCGATCGCCTCCTCCGCCCTGGGACGCAAGACGATCGTGCAGCTCACGGGTATCGCTCACGCAGCCGGGCGCGAACGGTTTCCCACGGAATCGATGACGAGGGGTCTGCGAGGTGCGCCTCGAACTCCCGGTCCGCCTCGTCCGCGATCTCGTCTGGAATCGGGAGCGGACCGGCTTCGTCCTCCACACTCTCCCAGAGCGCTTCGATGATCTCGAGGCGCTTTTCCAGCGGAAGGCCTCGGAGCTGGTCGATGGAGACGTCCATGATCGCGCTGCTCATCGGGTTCTCCCTGGCCGCACCGCGGCCGGCTACAGGTTGAGGTTAACACCGGGCGCGCCATAGACCAACCGCGGCGGCCCCAGGATCATGATTCCTCTTCATCCGACGTGCACGCCCAGCGCGCAGGTGCGCAGGAACTTCTCGGTGAGCCCACGCTTCTCGTCGCAGAGCTGCGCGAGCTGGTGGGTGTGGCGCTGGGTGGGGAGGTGGCACCAGACGACGCGCTTGCCGCGGGCCTGCACCGCGCGGATGGCCCGTACGTAGTCCGTGTCGCCCGCCACCAGCATGGCCACGTCGAACCGGTCCTCGTACGCGCCGGTCACCATGTCCACGGCCAGGTTCACGTCCGTCTCCTTCTCCACGTGGTAGCGCTGTCCGTACCTGTCCGTGCGCGGCTCGTGGCGCCCCAGCACCAGCTCGATGCGGCGGCTGCGCTGCAGCTGCTCGAAGAACTTCTGCTGCCGCCGGTACGCCTCGCGGTCGGCATGGGGCAGAGGAGAGGTGTAGTACCGCAGCTTCGCGAAGTAGAACCCGCGGCCCAGCTGGGTTGCCAGGCGATTCAGATCCACGTTGTACGAAATCCCCTCGTTCAGGCGCGAGAGGTAGAAGTTCGTACCGTCGACGAAGATCTCCAGCTTGGGCAGCCGCGGCGCGGTGGAAGAGACGGTCATGTCCCGGGGGAAAATAACGAGGGGTTGTGCCGTGCAGGCACAACCCCCCGGAGGAAATTACCCACACTGCCCGCAGGCAGGGGGCGACCGTCTTGCCATGCAGTCTACATGCTCGGCGCGATCCGGTCAAGGGGGCGGTGCGGCTCGGAAATGCGCTCACACGTAAACGAGGTGAACGCTCCCGGACCGCGGCCCCACGATAGTCGCGCCATCCCGAATCTCCAAACCGCGAGCCGCCAGCGCGCGGACCTACTTTCCGCCACGTTCACGGGGCGCCCGAAGCCCCGGCGGGGACGCGGAGGACGGGGTACGTGCCGCCCGCCTCGATCCACGGGTCCAGCAGGTTCCAGTTCGCGAAGCCGTCGTCGGAGCGGGGCTCCAGCAGCGTAAACACCAGCCGCGCCAGGGGCTGGTCCATCGGCACGGCCAGCGTGCCCGGCGCGAGCTCCACCGTCCGCCGTTCCCAGCGGCCCCAGATCCGCCGCTCGCGGTGGCCCTGGAAGGCACGCTCCGCGACCGTGGTGGAATCCACCCGGAACGCCTCCACCGCGCGCGAACCCGCATCCATGGGGACAACACGGACACCGTGCATCCGCAGGCGGTCGGCGATGCTGTCCATCCCGGGCGGCAGCAGGTACATCGCGGGGGCGCGCTCCGTCTCGCCCGCGTCGAAGGCCTGGAACTCGGGCATGCGCTCCTCGCGCACCACGTCCGCGCGGCGCAGCATCATGTGGCCGGTGACGGGGTTGGCTTCCTCGCGCACCTCGCCCATCAGGATGGCGACCGGGCCGGCGCGCCGCAGCTGCGCGTTCAGCGCCAGCGGCCGCCCGCGCACGTCCTCCCGGTCCGCCGCCTCGGTGACGCGGCGGATGGGCGTGGCCCGCGCCGCCGCCCAGCCCAGCACCTGGTCCACGAAGTCCTTCGTCACCCGGATGCGCTCCTCGAAGGTGAGGTAGGAGTACGCCTCGCTGAGGATGGCGAACCGGTTGCGCAGCCCGCCGTAGTTGGTGCCGAAGCGCGGGCGGTGGTCGAAGGTGTACCAGGCGCGCTCCGCGCCGGCGTTGCCGTCGTCCGCGGAGGGGACGTTGCCGTAGTAGTAGACCAGCCACCCGTCCTGGTCCCGCCGCAGCGCGTCCGTCACGGCCGGCAGCCACTCCCGGCGCAGGACGCGGTCGATCTCCGGCGGGCTGTTGGGGTGCAGCGGGGGCGCGTACGTCAGGTGGTAGCCGTGGTAGGTGCCGTTGGTGGTGTGCAGGTCCACCGCCACGTGCGGATCGTAGGTGGAAAGCATTCGCGCCAGCCCGCGCGCCTCCGGCGACTCCAGCTTGGTGTGGTCGCGGTTCAGGTCCAGCCCCTGCGCGTTGGGCCGCACGCCCATCCCGCCGATGGGGCCGTGCTGGCGCGGGCGGTTCATGGGGTCGATGCGCTCGTTGCCGTCCGCGTTGTAGATGGGGGCGACCAGCAGCACCAGCGAGTCCAGCAGCGCGTTGTGCCGTCCCTCGACGATCTCGCGCAGCAGGATCTGCAGCGCCTCCTTTCCCTCCACCTCGCCCGCGTGGATGTTGCCCTGCAGGTAGACCACCGTCCTGCCGCTGGCGCGCACCGCCTCCGGGCTGGCGTCCGCCACGTGCCCCACCACGGCCAGCGGCAGCACCCGCCCCTCGTTGGTCTGCGCGAAGGTGGTGAGATGGACGAGGGGCGAAGCACGGTCCGCCGCCACCATGAACGCCGCCACCTCGTCGTAGCGGCTGGTCTCGCGGTACTCCGTGCGTTCCGGGCGCGTCGTGAGGTCCAGCGTGGCCGGCGGCGGCGCGGCCGGAACGCGGCAGAGCGCACAGCCGGAGAGGAGCACGGGAGCGGCGGCGGCGAGAATGGCTCGGCGGATCATGTGCGCGGACGGTTCGGTGGATGATCGGGCCCGCGAGCAACCTACGCCTCGCCGACGCTGGCGCAAAGCCGCCCGCTCGCGGTCGCACCGGAATACGGGTGAAAGGATCAGGACGCGCCGGCAGGCCTTCGGAGATAACCTTGGGGCGCTCGCGACGGCCATCCACTGATCCCGCGTCCCCGGAATGCACTCCGTCATCGATCCCGCGATCCTGTACTTCGGCACGCCCGTGGTTCTCGTCAGCTCCGAGAACCCGGACGGGTCGCCGAACCTGGCGCCCATGTCGTCCGCCTGGTGGCTGGGGCGAAGCTGCATGCTGGGGTTCGGCGCGCGCTCGCACACGCCGGCCAACATCCTGCGCACGGGCCAGTGCGTGCTCAACCTGCCCTCGGTGGCGCAGGCCGCCGCGGTGGACAGGCTGGCCCGCACCACCGGTTCGGACCCGGTGCCGCCGCACAAGCAGGCGATGGGCTACCGGCACGAGCGCGACAAGTTCGCCGTGGCGGGGCTCACCCCGCTCGACGCCGACCTCGTCGGCCCGCCGCGCGTGGCCGAGTGCCCCGTTCACCTGGAGGCGGTGCTGGAAGCCGTGCACCCGCTTGCCGTGCGGGACGACCAGCGCCGCGGCGGGCTCGTCGCCCTGGAGGTGCGCGTGGTGCGGGTGCACGTGGAAGCCGCGCTGCGCGTGCCGGGGCACACCGACCGCATCGACCCGGCCCGCTGGCGTCCGCTGCTGATGAGCTTCCAGCGGTTCTTCGGGATGGGCGACGAGGTGCACCCCTCGCGGCTCGCGGAGATCCCGGAGGCCGCATATCGCCCCAGGCCGCTGTCTCCGGCGGTTCTGGCCACGCAAATGTGACCGGCATCCTGCTCAATCAAGTTCTGCCGGGAGAGACGGCACGCGCAAGGCGGACTTCGCGAGGTGAGGCGAGGGGCTTCGGCAGGACCGGGGCCCCTCGCGCACGTCCGGCATCCTCCCCATCTTCCCACCGCCGTACATCAACCGAACACTTTCGCACTTTCGCACTTTCGCACTTTCGCA
>DATAAG010000424.1:0-7339 GCA_036260235.1 Longimicrobium sp. | reverse complement strand
CCGCCGCCAGCGACGCCGCGGGCACGCCGGCGCCCACGCTGCAGGGGACGCTGGTGCTCGCCGGGAGCGAGCTGGAGCCGTACGTGGCGTACCTGGGCGCGTCGCGGCTCGGGCTCTCCGGCCCGGTGGACTTCACCGATCCCCAGGCGCCGGTCTTCCATCTCGACGCGGTGGCGGGCGCCGCCAGCCGCGACATCGCCGCGCCCCGCATCGCCGAGGTGGGGCTGCGGCTGGTGAACGACTACCCGGACGTCTTCACGCTCGGCGACGTCAAGCCGCTCACCTCGGCGGTGCTGCTGTACGCCCGCGTGGAGTTCGGCCAGGGCGAAACGATGGGCGGCACCCTCACCGCGCCGCTCCTGCAGGGAGACTACATCTGGCCGCTCTCCTTCTCGTTCGGCGGGGGCGGGCCCACGCTGGCGGGCGGCGTGCTGGGGCTGATGTCGTTCTTCGGCGTCTCCACCCCGTCGGCGTTCGCGCTCCCGCCGGGGGTCGCCGCGCTGGGCTCGTTCGCGCTGTCGCAGCTGGAGCTGGGGATCCGCCCGCCGCTGGACGGCCGGAGCTTCGGGCTGGAGTCCAGCGCGGTCACCCTGCGATCGCAGACGTCGTGGGACCCGCCGATCCCGTTCGTGCGGGTGGAGGAAGTGGGGACGCGGTGGCGCTTCGGCTGGCGCTCCCTCCCCCCGCTGGTGACCGGGAGCGTGTGGGGGACGCTCTCGTTCGGCGCCCGGGCGGGGCGCCCCACCCCCCCGGACGCGCCGCGGCTGTGGGTGAACCTGGACCTCTCGTCGTGGGAGCTGGCGGCGCGGACGCTGGGCGACATCACCCTCCCGCTCCCCGGTGCCTTCCGCGCCTACTACGACGGCGACACGCCCGCCGTGGATCCCAGCCTGGTGGTGAAGGCTATCGGGATCCGCGCCTCGCTGGTGTCGCAGACGTACACGGCCGAGCTCCTGACGGAGGGGAACTGGCCGCTCGCCATCGGCCAGGTCCGCTTCAACCTGGACTCCGTCGTCTTTCAGATGGCGGTGACGCAGGGCGCCGTTTCGGGCGAGCTCTGGGGGTACCTGTCCATCCGGATCGACGACCAGAGGAACGCGGTCTTCATGGTCTCGGCCGCGTACCCGGGGACGGGCGCGTGGGAGTTCGCGGGCGGGCTGGTGGTGGGGCCGCTGAAGCTGGTGGACTTCGTCCTGGCCCTGCTGGGGCGCGCGCCGGGTCCGGAGCTCCCCGAGGTGAACCTGGTGGAGCTGTGGGTCCAGTACTCCACCGCCGCGGGGAACCCGTACTCCGCCCGCGGCGCGCTGGAGGTGCGCTGGACGCCCACCCTCCTGGGGCGCACCCTCTCCCTGGTGGCCCGCGCCAGCATCGCCCGGCGGCGGAAGACCGACGCCGACCGCGCGCTGGCGCTGGCCCTGCCCGGGGCGGCGGACGGGGAGATGGTCTACGAGGGCGCCCTCTCCGGCACCTTCTCCGTCAACCGGCTGTCCGTCACCGCCGGGCTCTCGTTCGTCGGCAGCGAGACGGTCTACCTCTTCGAGGTGGCGTTCGGGACGGCGGCGGTGCGCGCGGCCACGCAGTGGGTGGACGACCGCGCCGGCGGCGGGCGCCACCAGGTGCTCACCATCTCGCTCCGCGGGCTCACGCTGGGGCAGGTGGTGGAGTACCTCGTCAACCTGGCCAACCCCAACCTGAACTACCAGCTGGACGCGCCGTGGAGCGTGCTGAACGCCATCGACCTGTCGCGCTTCCGGCTGGCCATCGACCCCACCGAGCAGACCCTGGCGCTCACCTACGACGTGAAGCTGGAGCTGGGCTTCATGTCGGTGCAGACCGTGGGGATCCTCTACGACCGCTCGCGGGGCGAGGGGAGCGTGCGCTTCGTCCTCACCGGCCGGTTCCTCACCAGGACGTACGACAGCCGCAAGCCGCTGTCGTGGGACGCCGCCAAGGACCCGCCCCCGCAGGTGCCGGGAAAGGGGACGCAGCTCTTCCAGCTGCGCTACCTGGGGATGGGGCAGCGGGTGACGCTGTCGGGGCTCACGAGCTACGACTCGGTGGGCGAGGTGCTGGCGGCGCTGCGCGAGGAGATGCAGCCCCCATCCGATCCGAACGCCAACCCGCTCACCGGGAGCCGGCTGCGCTTCGACGAGTCCAGCCAGTGGATGTTCGGCATCGACTGCACCGTGATGGAGACGGTGAGCCTGGGACTGGTGCTGCACGACCCCGACCTGTACGGCCTGGTGGTGTCGCTGGCCGGGACGCGCGCGGGGAGCCTGGCGGGGCTGAGCTTCGAGCTCCTGTACAAGAAGGTGACGGACACCATCGGCGTCTTCCGGGTGCGGCTGCAGGTGCCGGACATGTTCCGCCAGCTGCAGCTCGGCTACGTCTCCGTCACGCTGGGGGTGATCACCGTCGACGTCTTCACCAACGGCAACTTCCGGGTGGACCTGGGGTTCCCGCGCAACAACGACTTCTCCGACTCGTTCGGCCTGGAGGCGGGCCCGTTCATCGGCAGCGGCGGGCTGTACTTCGGGGTGCTGAACGGGGCCACCTCGCGGCGGGTGCCGGCGGTGACCAACGGCAGCTTCGACCCCGTGCTGGAGCTGGGCGTGGGGCTGGCCGTCGGCGTGGGGCGCACCTTCCGCAAGGGCCCGCTCAGGGCCGGGCTGTACGTGCAGATGGTGGCGATCTTCGAGGGGGTGCTGGCCTGGTTCGCCCCGGACGACGCGGCGGCCGCGCCCGCCATGTACTACTGGGCGCGCGGCTCGGCCGGGCTGATCGGCAAGGTGTACGGCACGGTCGACTTCAAGGTGGTCCGCGTCTCCGTCAGCGTGGAGGCGCACGCCATCGTCACCGTCACCCTGGCGGCGTACCAGCAGGCGGTGGTGGAGCTGGACGTGGGGGTGGAGGTGCACGCCGAGGTGGAGATCCTCTTCGTCTCCGTCTCCTTCTCCTTCCGCCTGCGGCTCACCGCGTCGTTCACCATCGGGGAGAACCAGGCCGCGCCGTGGACGCTGGCGGCGGACCAGGGCGGCCGGGGGCGCGCGCGGCTGATGGACAACGTGGCCGCGCCCCGCCGCCGCACCGCCGCCGAGGTGCGCGCCGCCACCCGCGACGCCTTCCTCCTGGCACGCGCGGGGGAGACGCCGCGCCGCGCGCTGGTCACCCGCACCGACGCGCCGGGCCAGGACGCGTACGACCTGCACTGGCGCACCGACCTCCCCGTCTTTCCCGACGGCGCCGTGCATCCCGTGACGGTGAAGATGCTCCCCGCGTACACGGTGGACGGCGTGCCGGTGCAGTGGCCGGACCAGCCGGCGCCGGCGGGGAGCACCGCGTACCGCATCGCCTTTTTGCTGATGGCCGACAACGGCGTGGCGCCGGGGGCGGACGGGATCGCCGCCACGCGCGCGCTGACCGCCGCCACCAGCGCCACCGCCGCCACCGGCGAGGGGACGGCGTTCGGCGTGATGGTGGAGGGGGTGCTGCGCTGGGCGGTCTCGGCGCTGGGGATCGACCCCGTGCGCGGCACCGTCACCGCCGGGCAGCTGCAGCACCTGGCGGACCAGCTGGAGCTTCCCGAGGCGCGCGCCGACGGCTTCTCGATGGCGACGCTGGGCGGGTTCTTCCTGAAGAACCTGGAGCTCCGCGTGAGCGGCGTCCCCGGCGGCTCCCCCGCCCGGACGGGGGGCACCGCCTTTCCCGTCCCCCCGCCGCTGGGGTGGGACTCGGGCGCCCCCGCGCCCGACCCGTACCGCCGCCGCTTCGCCGGGCAGACCCTGGTGGACGCCACCTGGCAGGCCGAGGTGGCCGCCTGGTACGCCCCGCTGGAGCCCGACCCCGCCCGCCACGCGGACGTCCAGTCCGCCCTCGGCGCCGCCCGTCCCGACGGCAGAGCGGGGGAGGGGGGAGAGGGGGACGCGGCCGAGTCGCTGGCCACCTCCGTCTTCCGCGACTACTTCCTGATGATCGCGCGGACGGCGGTGCAGGCGGCGATCGCGGTGATGGAATCGTTCCCGTACGCCGTCACCGGCGCCGCGGACGAGACGCTGGACGGCATCTGCGCCCTCTTCCCGCCCGTCGCCCTGCCGTACCTGGTCCGCGCGGGGGACACGGTGGACCAGGTGGCGCACGCCTTCGGCGTGGCGACCAGCGAGCTGCTGGCGCTCAACCCCGGGATCGCCGACGCGCTCGCCGCCGCCGCGCCGGGGGAGAGCATCGACGTGACCATCGGCGCCACGCCGGAGAGCGTCGCCGCGGCCAACCCCGCCTGGCCGCTGCAGGCCGGCCGCCCCGTGGCGCTGGGCGACGTGGTGCACCAGGCGGGGGAGGGGGAGACGCTGGCCGGGATGGCGCAGGCCTTCGGCGCCGACGTGGACGCCTGGCTGCGCACGGACGCGCTCCTGCAGGCCCGCCCGCTCCTGCGCCAGGGCGCCTCCATCGCCCTCCCCGCCGGCGCGTCCTGGGCCAACGAGAACGGCCTGCCGCTCACGCTGATGGCGGCGGTCACCTACGTGCGGCGGAACGGGACGGAGGGCGTCCACCTCGCCGACGCCGGTGGGGTGCCGCTGGTGGAGTGGTACGTCCAGGCCATCGGCGACCTGAACGCGGTGCAGGCCGACGGGCCCCTCCCCGCCACCCTGCGCGTCCCCCGGGCCTACGACCAGCTGGCCGACCCCCTCACCTGGACCACGCTGGCCGGCGACACGCTCTGGGAGGTGGCGGCGTACTTCGCCCTGGCGCAGCAGCCCGCCGGCGACGCGGGGTTCACCGAATGGCTGGCGGCGCTGCGCGCGCTCAACCCGGGGCCGGACCCGGTCGCCGCCGTCGTCCTCCCCGCCACCTCCACCGCGGTCCTGGCGGGCGAGCGGCTGGCGGACGTCGCGGCGCGGATCGCCGTCCAGCTCCCCGACCCGGCGGCCCCCGGGCGCTGGCTCCCCCGCGACGCGTCGTTCCGCGCGCTGGTGAAGGGAGCGGACCTGCTGGTGCCGCTCACCCCGGTCACCATCCCCGGCTGCAGCGCCGCGACGGCCGCGGGCGACACCCTGGGCTCCTTCGCCGCGCGCTACGACCTGTCGCCGGAGGACGCGGGGCACCGCCTCGCGAGCGTGGGCGGCGTGCTGGCGGCGTGGGCGGGGGAGACGCTGCAGGTGCCGCACCCCGGCTCGGCGGCCGTGGGCGCGTCGGCCGCCAGCCCCGGCCCGGGCGAGCTGGTCCCCGCCGTGCTGCGGACGGCCTCCGCCACCATCGGCGGGCAGGTCTCGCGCTTCATGCTGCACGGAATGCGGATGCCCGCGCCGGTCCTCACCGGCGGCGTGTACCGCGCCACGGGGCCGATGACCGGGATGTACGAGCTCATCGGCCAGCAGCTCCCCGGGCCCGCGCCCGCCCCCGGCAACCCGCCGGAGACGGAGCGGCTGCGCATCACCGTCCGGCGCTTCGACGACGGGGCGACTTGGGTGCGGCTGTACGATTCCACCGCGCTGGACGCGGGCGCGCCGGTGGAGCCGCTGCTGGCGCTCAACCCCGGGCTGGCGCACCGCGCCGGCGCGCACCAGGGGGTGGTGGCGCTCACCGGCGAGATCCCCGAGCTGGTCTTCCGCATCACCGAGGCGGACCTGGCCTACCCCGCCACGGCGCTGTCGCCGGTCTTCGCCGCGGGCGGGGCGCCGGGGCCGCTGGAGCCGTTCCGCGACGTGGCGGTGCGCCACGGGGTGCAGCAGCGCATCGCCTGGCAGACCACGGAGTCCATCGCCCTCCCCAACCCCGGCGGCGCCCCCGTGCCGCGGACGGGGATGCCCTCGCTCTGGCCCTTCACGGGCGACCTGCTGGCGACCGCCGCGGCGTTCCCGGCGGACGAGCTCCAGCTCTGCCGGACCGATCCCCAGCTGGGGCCCGGCGCCCCGCCGGTGGCGCTGTCGCGCTTCGCCTGGGCCACGCGGGTGGAGGTGGGGATCCGCCGCATCCCCGGGCGCGCGGGGACGTACGAGGCGTTCGGCACCGACACCGCGGGGCGCCAGGTGCTGCTGGACGCGTGGCGGTACCTCACCCGCGCGGGGCAGACCGACACGGCCACGGTGCACCTGCTGTACGCGCCCTCGCCCGCCGCGGGGCTCCCCACCGGGCTGGCCTCCGTTCCGCTGGACGCCGGCCGCAGCTACCTGGTCAAGACCAACCTGTCGACGGAGACGCACAGCGGGGACGCCGCCTTCGCCCGCGGGCGCGCCGCGGACCCCGAGCCCCCCACCTGGGGCGAGTACTTCGCGCGCGTGGCCGATTCGGCGCGCTTCCTCACCCTGATGTGGGAGTGCAGCGTGGTGGGCGGGGGCGGATACTGGCTGCAGTACACCGCGGCCGACGGCTCTCCCCTCCCCGAGACGATCTTCGCGGCGGACGGGACGGCGCGGCTGACGCTGGTGGTCCTGCTGGCCTCGCAGACGGCGGCGGCACCCGCGCGGACGCTGCAGCCGTTCAACAACTGCGCGGTGGTGGGCGAGTCGGTGGACGCGAGCGCCGCCAGCCTCTTCGCGCAGGTGGCCGGCGGCGCCCAGACGGTGCGCCACGCCACGCTCGCCCCCGGCAACGCCGCGTTCTCGCTGGCGCTCCGCAAGCCCCCAGCCGACGCCGCGGGCGACGCGCAGGAGGCGCTCCGGCGGCTGTACGGGCTGGTGGGCTACCGGCTCGCGGAGACCCCCGCCTTCACCGGGAGCCACGAGGCCATGCCGGTGGGCCCGCAGGTCCCCTCGTCCGCCCGCCCCCAGGCCGGGGACGAGCAGACCTGGAGCCTGTTCCAGGTGGTCCCCGTGCACCGCTTCGCCCGGTCGTACCCGCTCCCCGCCGTCGCCGGCCTCCCCGCGCCGGAGGCCGACCCGTACGCCGGGATCAGCACCGCCGCCGGAAGCGATCCGGCGATGGCGAGCGCGCGGGTGCTCCTCACCTTCCGCGAGGTGATGGGGAACACGTCGGCGGCGGAGGGGACCGCGGCGGAGGGGGGGCCGCTGCCGGTGGACCTCCCCGTGGGCTACACCGACCCGGTGATCGGGCTGGGATCGTGGCCCGCCGTCACCGCGTCGTTCCGCGTGGAGCCGGCGGCGGCGGGGGCGAAGGGCGCGGTGCTGGAGGCCACGGCCACCCTGCAGGCGTCCACCCACCTGCCCGGCGCCGGCCAGCGCGCCGCGGCCGCCCGCGCCACGGCGGCGGACCACCTCCAGCGCCTGTCGCAGGCGTACTACCAGGTGATGCAGCCCGACGCCACCGTCTCGCTCTTCACCACCCTGGAGGCGGACGCCGGCGTCCCCGTGCCGCTGGACGCCCGGCGCGAGGCGCTGCGCGCCTT
>DATAAG010000423.1:0-4018 GCA_036260235.1 Longimicrobium sp. | reverse complement strand
GAGTGATGGAGTGATGGAGTGATGGAGTGATGGAGTGATGGAGTGATGGAGTGATGGAGTGATGGAGTGATGGAGTGATGGAGTGATGGAGTGATGGGGGCCGTGCGCGAGAGCTTGTCTTCCTGAGGGAGCGCCACCCGGAAACTGAGGCCACGAAAGTGCTTGCGCGCGACCGAAGGATCTACTCGCCCCACCGTGGGGCAGGTTCCGCGGCAGGATGCCGGACCCCAGTACGGCCGGCCGGATCCTTCGGGCGGCGCCCGGGACTCCGTGAACGGGCCGCGGTCACGCGGCGCCTCCCTCAGGAAAACAACCACTGACTTCTTTCCTCTCAACTGAGACCGACTGATGCGCATTCCGCTGGTGGAGCTGGCCGGGCAGTACCGCATGCTCCGCGACGAGATCCTCCCCGCCATGGACGGGGTGATGAGCGAGGCCCAGTTCATCCTGGGCGAAGACGTGGCGCGCTTCGAGGAGGAGTTCGCGGCGTTCTGCGGCGCGAAGCACTGCGTGGGCGTCGCATCCGGGCTGGACGCGCTGCAGCTGGCCCTGCGCGCCGTGGGCGTGGGCCCGGGCGACGAGGTGATCACCGCGGCCAGCACCTTCATCGCCTCGGCGCTGGCGGTCACGCACACGGGCGCCACGCCGGTGCTGGCGGACGTGCGCGAGGACGACTTCAACCTCGATCCCGAGGCCGTGGAGCGCGCCATCACGCCCCGGACCAGGGCCATCCTTCCCGTCCACCTGTACGGGCAGCCGGCGCGGATGGACGAGATCCGCGACATCGCGCGGCGGCACGGGCTCAGGGTGGTCGAAGACGCCTGCCAGGCGCACGGCGCGCGCTACGGCGCCGCCCGCACCGGCGCCATGGGCGACGCCGGGTGCTTCAGCTTCTATCCCGGCAAGAACCTGGGCGGCTACGGCGACGGCGGCGCGGTGGTGACGGACGATCCCAAAGTCGCCGAGCGGCTGCGGCTGGACCGCAACTACGGCTCGCGCATCAAGTACGTCCACGACTCCGCCGGCTTCAACAGCCGCCTGGACACCCTGCAGGCCGCGGTGCTGCGCATCAAGCTGCGCCGCCTGGACGGGTGGAACGCGCGCCGGCGCGAGCTGGCGGCGCTCTACCGCGAGCTGCTGGCGGACGCGGACGTCATCCTGCCGGCGGAGATGCGCGGCGTGGAGCACGTCTGGCACCTCTTCGTCATCCGCCACCCCGAGCGCGACCGGCTCCTCGCGGACCTGCACGCGCGGGGGATCGGCGCCGGCGTGCACTACCCCATCCCGATCCACCAGCAGGCGCCGTACGCGGGGATCCGCTGCGTGCCGGACGGCGCGCCGGTTTCCACCCTGCTGTCGCGGCAGATCCTGTCGCTGCCGCTGTACCCCGAGATGACGGAGGCGCAGGTGGCCGAGGTGGCCGACGCGGTGCGCGAGTGTGCGTCCGCGCGGACTCCGGCGCTCGCGGCGGCGGCGTGACCATGCGCGTCCTGGCCGTGGGCAGCGACAGCGTGGGGCACCTGAGCCACGCGGCGGTGGTGCTGGGCGCGCTGGCCCGGCGCCACGAGGTGGACGCGTACGTCGCGGTGCCGCACGGCGCCCGCTTCCGCGGCTGGATCGAAGGGCGCGGCTTCGAGGTCCGCTCCGTGGGCCGGGTGCTGGGCGTGCACCGTGAGTTCAGCGGGCGCGACCTGCTGCGCTACGCCGGCCACATCGTCTTCGGGACGGTGCGGGGGATGCGCGAGGCGGGTGCGCTGCTGGACGAGCTGCGGCCGGACGTGGTCGTCGGCTGCGGCGGGCGCTCGTCGTTCGCGGCGATGCTGGCGGCGGCGCTGCGCGGGTACCCGACGGTCACCGTACCGCACTACGCGCTCCGCCGCGCCAACCGCGCGCTGGCGTGGCTGGTGGACCGCACCTGCCTGGCGCGCGACGCGGACGTGGCGCGCTTTCCCCGCGTGCTGCGCCGGCGCCTGCGGGTGACGCACACGCCGCTGCGCCCGGAGGCGTTCGCCCCGGCGGAGCGGCGGGAGGCCTGCGCGCGGCTGGGGCTGGACCCCGGCCGCCCCGTCGTCGCCTGCATCGGCTACAGCGCCGGGTCGCCGGGGACCACCAGGCTGTTCGCGGAGGTGGCTCGATCGATCCGCGCCGCGCGGCCGGACGCGCAGCTCCTCGTCCAGCACGGCAAGCACGCGCCGGTCGATGGCGATGCCGATGCCCTCGCGGCGCCCGTCATCGCCCGCCCGTTCTTCGACGACCTCGTCTCGATCTTCCCCGCCTGCGACCTCGTCGTCAGCGCTGCGGGGGAGACCACGCTGCTGGAGCTGTGCGCCCGCGGCGTCCCCGCGCTCTGCGTCTCCGTCCCCGACTCTCCGATCGGCCCGCACATCCGCACCCTGGCGGGGGACCTGGAGGCGATGGGCGCGACCGTCTTCTTCCCCCGCGAGCGGGCGGATGCGGGCGCGGTGGCCGACGCGGCGCTGCGGCTGCTGGCGGACGGCGGGGAGCGGCGCCGGATCGGCGAGGCGGCGCGCGCAGCGGCCGATGCGGGAGCCACGGACAACGTGGTTGAAGTGGTCGAGGAGTTGCTGCGCGCCCGCGGTGTCCTCCCGGCGGCCACCCTGACGCCCGCCGTCGCATGAGCGCGCCCACGCTCGCGGAGCGCACCGTCAGCGCCGGACAGTGGCGCATGGCGGCCTGGGGGATCCAGGCCGTGCTCCAGCTGGGCGTCGGCGTGCTCCTGGCGCGCCTCCTCCCGCCCGCCGAGTTCGGCCTGGCGGGGCTGGCGATGGTCGTCATCGCCTTCGCGACGCTGGTGTCGGAGCTGGGGCTGGGGATCGCCGTGGTGCAGCGCCGCCCGCTGACCGAGCGGCACGTCCGCACTGCGTTCACCGCGTCGGTGTCGATGGGGATCGCCGCGGCCTCCGTCATCTACCTCCTGGCCCCGCTCTCCGCGCCGCTGCTCCGGTCGCCGGAGCTGCCGCCGCTGCTGCGGGCGATGACGCTCGTCTTCGTCTTCGGCGCGCTGGGGGCCACGGCGCGGGCCACGCTGCAGCGCGCGCTGGACTTCCGCCGCCTCTTCGCCATCGACGTCGCCTCCTACGCTCTGGGCTACGCCGCCGTCGCCGTGCCCATGGCGCTGGCGGGATACGGCGCGTGGAGCCTGGTGTGCGGCTCCATCGTGCAGTCGGCGCTCGGCGCGGCGATGGCGCTGGTGCTGGCGTGCCATCCCATGCGCCCGCTGCTCTCGCGGACGGAACTGCGCGAGCTGTGCGGCTACGGCGCGGCGGCCACGCTGAACCAGGTGGTGAACGGCATCGCCCGCAACGCGGACAACCTGCTGGTCGGCCGGCTCCTCGGCCCCGCGGCGCTGGGGGTCTACGCGCGCGCCTTCAACCTGATGGCGCTGCCGCTGGCCGCCGTGGGCGACGTGATGTGGCACGTCCTCCTTCCCGCGATGTCGGAGGTGCGCGACGACCGCGCGCGGCTGGGCCGGGCATACCTGGCCGCCGTGCAGGCCAGCGCGCTGGCCGCCGCGCCGCTGATGGCCGGGCTGGCCGCCGCGGCGCCGCAGATCGCCGCCGGGGTCTACGGGCCGGCGTGGGTGGGGATGGCGGCGCCGCTGCAGGTGCTGTGCGCCGCCGGCGCCTTCCGCGCGGTGTACCACGTCTCCGGCGCGCTGACGCACGCCTCGGGACGGGTGATGGCGGAGCTGTGGCGCCAGGCCGTCTACGCGGTCCTCGTCGTCGCCGGCGCGATCGTGGGATCGCGGTGGGGCGTGACGGGCGTGGCGGCGGGCGTGGTGGCCTCCATCTTCTTCATGTACCTGGCGATGGCGCGGCTCAGCCTGCGGATCGCCGGGCTGCGCTGGCGCGACTTCTTTGCCGCGCAGCTGCCGGGCGCGGCGCTGGGCGCGCTGGTCGGCGCGGCGGCGTGGACGGCGGCGGCGGTGCTGCGGCCGGCCGGCGCCGGCCCGCTGGCGGTGTTCGGGGTGCAGACGCTGGCGGGGGTCGCCGCGCTC
>DATAAG010000422.1:0-4496 GCA_036260235.1 Longimicrobium sp. | reverse complement strand
CGCAGAGAGAAAGCAGCTCTCTGCGCCTCCGCGTCTCTGCGTGAGACCTTCTGTTCCCATCACGCGCTCGCCGCCACCTTCGGCTGGGGGGAGAGGGAGGGCACCGCGCAGAAGCCCTGTGCCTCCACTTTCAGCGCGGCGTTCATCCGGTTGAAGAAGTTCTCCGCGGCGACCGCCAGCGCCAGCTCCACCACCTCGCGCTCGCTGAAGTGGCGCCGCAGCTCGGCGAAGGTCTCGTCGCTGACGTGGCCGCCCACCGTCGTCATCTCGTCCGCGAACGCCAGCGCCACCCGCTCCGCCTCCGAGAACGCCGGGTCCGTTGCGTACGCGTGCACCTTCGCCAGCTTCTCCGCCGGCACTCCCGCCCGGATTCCCACGTGCGCGCCGAAGTCGAGGCACCACGCGCAACCGTTCAGGTGGCCGGCCAGGTACATCGCCAGCGCGCGGATCCGCGGGTCCAGCTGGGTGCGGCCGTGGGCGAACACGCTCATTCCCGCGTACGGCAGCAGCATGCGCGGGGCGTGCGCCACGATCTGTGCCGGCGCGAACTCCTTCCCCTCGCGCCAGCGGGTGGCCGCGTTGATCAGCCGGCCCAGGAAGCCGGCGCGCTTTCCGGTGAGCAGCCTGATGCGAGACATCCGAAAGTGCGTGAGTGCGTTAGTGCGTTTGGTCCGTGCCACACGCACTGTATGTGGCGCGGAGGCGGCCGTCCAGCGTCCGAACGTCCGTCCGCACGACCACTTCCACTCACGCACTCACGCACTCCGCACTCCGCACTCAAAAAAGCAGCGCGGGGCGCGAGCCGAAGCCCGCACCCCGCTCCCATCCACCCATCCACCCCCCCGGTGCCGCCCTTCCGGAACCCCTCAGCTCACGGGCTGCCGCGCGGCCACGGCCAGCGCCTCGCGGCAGTAGCGCTCCAGCACGTCGTTCTCCGCGCTTTCCCAATCCGCGGGGATGGGGGAGAGGCGCCGCTTCTCGCCGGAGTTCTCGAAGCACAGCCAGCCGCCCTGCAGCCCCGGTGTCATGGCTTGCTCGTCGCGCTCCATGGAGTAGTGCGGAACCACGTTCCACACCCGCCACTCGTTGCCCTGCGAATCCCTGAAACTGCGTAGCGCCATCCCGTGATCCCTCCGGTTTCAGTGGCGGGGGCGCGCTACGCAGGCTCCGTGCCACTCGCCGGGGTGAAACCCGCCCACATCAACGACTTACGTCAAACGTTTGCTTCTCACAGTCCCCGCCGCGCCCACGGCTCGTTGGCTTCGAGGCAGTCGATGAGCTCGATGTAGATGCGCCGCGCGGCCTCGGTGAAGGTCTCGTCGTCGGCCTCCGCGTAGGGCGCCATCTCGGCGCGGATGCGCTCGGAGAGCGAGCCCGTCTCGATCACCCGCGCCACCAGGTCAAGGTACGCCGCCTCGTCCCGCCGCACGGCACGGCGGGCGGCGCACAGCAGGTGGCGCAGCACCTCGCGCGCGGGGGCGGTGCCGTCCTCGCCGCGCTCCACGTCCAGGTGCGGCGCGCGCACCCGGGCCGCGGTGCCGGCCTGGATGCAGGCGCGAAAGTCCTCCACCAGCACCGCGTGCTCCGGCAGCTCCACCCGTCCTTCGGCCACACGCTTCGTCAGGTGCCGGAGCGCCGAGCGCACGAAGGCGGCGACGGCGACGTCCATCTTCACGCACTCCTGCGTGTCCAGCACCCGCACCTCCATCGCCCGCCGCGCGAAGCGCAGGATGGCGCCGCGGGTGTTGAAGAACTCGTGGCGGATGGCGCCCGTGTCCGGAAGCCGGTCCAGCGCGCGGTACATGGGCGCCAGGATCTTCTTCCGGTACTCGCCGAAGCTTTCCACGTACTCCGGCACCAGCTCGCCGCACGATTCCGGGATGCGCGCCTGGTGCTCCAGGATCCACGCCAGCCGCCCGTCCACCGCCGGCTGCAGCTCGCCGTCGTACATCGGCGAGCTGGCGGCCACCGCGGGAAGGTAGGGGATGAGGAGCGCGGCGGCGGTGTGCATGGCCATCGCATCCACCTCCCGGCCCAGCGGGAGGTTGAGATGCGCCGCGTGCACGTTCATCCACCCGTGCGTGCGGACGTCGAAGAGCCGCGCGTAGGTGGTGTAGATGCGCAATCCGGAGCGCGTCCACAGCCGTCCCTTGCGCGGATCGAACCAGGGGTGCATCCCCGTGGGCATGAGGCGCGCGCCGAACTCCGCGTGCAGCACCGCGCTGAAGCGCTGGATCCCCTCCGCCAGCATCCGCTCCGCGTCGGCCAGGCTGCGCACCGGCTCCTGCGTCTTGATCTCGAACACGTGGTCCGCGATCTCGTTGCTGAACCCCACCGCCCCCAGGTCCACGTCCGACGTCCCCCGCCCCGCCACGACGCGGAACGCCGGCTCCACCAGCGAGACCACGTTCAGGTCGCGGTCCACCGTGGGGTACTCCAGCTCCATCCCCGCCACCTCGAACGGCCGGTAGTGCCGGTGGCCCCGCACCGATCCACCGGCGGGGATCGGCTTTCGCACCCGCTCCAGCAGCCGCTCCTCCTCCGCTTCCGCCGGCGCCGCGGCGTCCTCCTCCGGCCCCTGCTCGAGGCGCCGCACGAAGAACTCCACCAAGTCCTCGTAGATCGCCGCCCCGTCCGCGGCGTCGTCGTAGCCCACGTCGAGGTTGGGATTGTCGTTGATCTCGATCACCACCGGCCCGTCCGGCGTCTCCTTCAGATCCACCCCGTACAGTCCGCCGCCGATCAGCCGCGCCGCCCGCAGCGCCGTCTCCACCACCTCGCGCGGCGCCTGGTCGCGCGGCACCGCCTCCACCCGCCCGTAGCGCTCGTTCCCCGCGGCGCTCTGCGCGCGGATCTGCCAGTGCCCGCGCGCCATGTGGTAGCGGCAGGCAAAGAGCAGCCGCCCGTCCAGCACCGTGATGCGCCAGTCGTAGTCCGTGGGCAGGAACTCCTGGGCGATGATCAGGGGCGAGCGGCGGAACATGTCGTCCGCCCGGCGGCGGAACTCGTCGCGCGAGCTCACCTTGTGCACCGCGGCGCTGAAGGAGCCGTCGGGGAGCTTGATGACGATGGGCGAGCCCAGCTCCGCCACCTGCTCCCACGGCGTGTGCCGCGTGACGATGCGCGTGCGGGGCGTGGGGATCCCCTCCCGGCGCAGCAGCTCCTCCAGGAACACCTTGTTGCCGCAGCGGATGATGGACTGCGAGTCGTCCACCACCGGCATCCCCAGGGCCTCCGCGCGCAGGGCGAACTGGAAGGCCGGCTCGCTCACCCCGGTGAGGGCGCGGATGAAGAGCGCGTCGTACTCCGGCAGCCGGTGCAGCTCGTCCAGCCCGATTCGCCGCACGTGCACGTTCATCCGCTGGGCGATGCGCTCCAGCCGGTCCAGCGTCTCCGGGCTGGAGGGGCTGAAGACGTCGTCGGGATCCACGAGGACGGCGATGGAGGCGCGGCGCTCCTCCCGCGGCGCCTCCCTTCCCCGTCGGACGATGCGGCGGTGGTCCGCCAGCGCCTCGCACAGCTGCCGCCGGTCGTCGTCCTCCAGCCGCTGCGGCGGCACGGGAGCGACGGCCGTCACCTTCCACTCCCCCTCCTCGCGCGCCAGCTGGATGCGCAGCACCGGCGCCGGCCACTCGCGATAAACGGAAAGGGCCGTGTTGCGAAAGCGCGCGTCCGCCGCGCTCCCCAGGAAGACGAGCGTCTCGGCCGCCTCCCCTTCCAGCGCGGGGCGGCAGGTCCATCCCCCTTCCTCCTGCACGCGGACGATCGGCAGAGGGAACGCGCGCGGGGCGTCCTCATCCTCCCCGTTCGCCTCGGCGGACACCGGTTTCGCGGCGCGCCGGCGGGCGCGCATCTCCTCCGGGTCGATGGTGGAGACGCCCGCCTCCTGCAGGGCGCGGAACAGCCCGTACGCCTCGCCGAACCCCTCGCTCACCTCCACGCTGGGGATGGCGTGCTGGCCCCGCGCGTCCGCCAGCAGCGAGACGTAGTAGCCCTTGCTGCCGTACTTCCACGAGCGGCACAGGTTGACGACCACCGCGCCGGGCTGGGCCAGGTCGTTGCCGCCCTCCAGGTAATGGTCGGCGGTGACGGCGATCCCCTCCGGCAGCCCCCGGGCGTCTGCGGGGTCCGACACCACGGCGATCACGCGGGTACGGCTCACGCGGCCTCCCGCGGCCACAGCTCCAGCAGCACCGCGTCGTAGGTCACGTCGCCCAGCAGGATGGCGTTGATCAGGCGCTGCGCGTCCACCACCTGCCGACCGTCGGGAGCCACCGGCACGTGGTGCGAGGGGTCGCGCAGGGAGAAGCGGCGCCCCCAGTGCTCATAGCCCACGATCACCACGAAGTGCCCCGTGGGCTCCCCCGCCACGTCGTCCTCCACCAGGCAGTCGTCGTCCAGCTGCCGCTCGCGCGCGAACCCGTAGAGATACGTGGCGGAGAGCCCGGCGAGCACCGGGTGCTCACGGTCGATGATGGACTTGAGGAGCGCGGGCG
>DATAAG010000421.1:0-2791 GCA_036260235.1 Longimicrobium sp. | reverse complement strand
AGGACATGTACACCTCCATGGGATTGGGCGGGCGGGGAGTGCCGGCAGGAGGGAGTGCGGAAGGGATGGCGCGGCACCGCGCCCGCGGGGAAAGGGGATGGCGCGCGAGCCATGCCGCCCTCGCGCCGGCCGGGGCTCAGGGCACCGCGCGTGCCGCCGGGGCCGGCGTGCGGTCCACAGCGGGGTAACCCGGACGGAGCGGCGTGCTTACCCGGAGCGGTGCCGACTCACGGGGGGTGTACCCGCCAAGAACATCGTGGCGGCGTTGTCTCACCTGGGGTGCGATTTCCTGTCCCACCTCATCCAAGCGGACCGCGCGCAGTGGAACCGCCGGGGAGCCCGGGCTTTTCACGACGGAGTCCGGGTGGTACAGGGGTCGATCGATCGCACCAGCCCAGGGAGGCCGGATGCAGCCGCTGGTGCAGTTCCGCGTGCAGCCGGCGTCTCGACCGTCACTGGAGGGATGGAATGCGATCGGCCACCCCGCGATCCGCGGGGCGGCCGATCTTCGTCGTGGACGTCGATGGACCTCGCCACCCCGACGCGGGGCCTGCATCATCCGCTTTCCCCCACCGTCGCGCGCCTGCGCCGCCGCACCCGGAACGCCAGGCGCGCCACGAAGAAAAGCGTCACCGCCAGGAGGACCAGCGCGAGCAGCGGCGCCAGGAAGCCGATGACGATGGAGGCGATCGCCGCGACGTCTTCCGCGATGCTCAGCACGGGGTTGCCCACGCCGCCCGTGCTCGCCGTGCTCCCCAGGCGCGCCGCGGCCTTCGCGGAGTGCACGCCCAGCGCCAGCGGCGCGCCCAGGAGGATGCCGATGGCGACCGGGTACTCCGGCGACAGCTGATACAGGAACGGCGTGGCCGCCAGCACGGCCAGCGCGGGCTTGGTGAGCACCTGGATGCCGTCGAGCACGTGGTCCACGACGGGAATCTTGTCCCCCAAGATCTCCAGCAGCGTCGCCACGCCGAAGATCAGCACCGTCTGTGGCCTTTCCAGCCACGCCAGGTCCGCGGGGAGCGGCAGGTCCGTGAGCCACGCGGCCAGGCTGGCACTGAACACCGGGAGAAAGGCGCGCAGGCCGGCCGTGGCGGCCAGCACCACGCCGAGCGCGGCGGCGGAGAGAGCATCCATCAGCGCAGCACCATCATGCCGCCATCCGTTCAGCCATGATCCTCCCGCGATCCTCCGCACCTTCTGGATTCCACACGGGGATTGCGTACCTCGCGCACCAGCGCGCCTGCGCCGGGATCGGCGGGATCACCCCGCGCCAGCTTGTATTCGGATTTATTTCGGGTTAGTTTACGGGGAGCACGAATTCCCCAGAGCCGAGGGAGGGCCGGGATGCAGCAGCTGGTACAGCTTCGCGGGCGCGGCGCGGCGCAGAACCCGAAGAACCGGTTCGAGGCGGCGGAGTACGTCCCCGACCCGGGAGCGGTCGACCCGGACGAGCCCGGGCCGCGCACGCAGTTCCTGCGCGACCACACGCGGGGGATCATCGCGCGCAACGACAGCCCGGACATCCCCTTCGAAGCCAGCGTGAATCCCTACCGCGGCTGCGAGCACGGCTGCATCTACTGCTTCGCGCGTCCCACGCACGAGTACCTGGGATTCTCCGCCGGGCTGGACTTCGAGACGCGCATCCTGGTGAAGCACGACGCGCCGGAGCTGCTGCGGCGCGAGCTGGCGTCGCCGCGGTGGACGCCGCAGCCCATCGCCATGTGCGGGGTGACGGACGCGTACCAGCCGGTGGAGCGCAGGCTGGGGCTCACCCGCCGCTGCCTGGAGGTGCTGGCGGAGTTCCGCAACCCGGTGGCGATCGTCACCAAGAACCACCTGGTCACCCGCGACGCCGACCTGCTGGGCGAGCTGGCCTCGCACCAGGCGGCGGTCGTCAACCTCTCCATCACCACGCTGGACGAGAAGCTGCAGCGGGTGATGGAGCCGCGCGCCTCCACCCCCGCGCGGCGGCTGGAGGCGGTGCGGAAGGTGTCCGAGGCCGGGATCCCCGTCCGCGTCCTGGTCGCGCCGGTGATCCCGGGGCTCACGGACCACGAGATGCCCGCCATCCTGGCTGCCGCGGCGGAGGCGGGCGCCAGCGCGGCGTCGTACATCCCCCTGCGGCTTCCCCACGGGCTCAAGGGGCTCTTCGAGGAGTGGCTGGAGACCCACTTTCCCGACCGCAGGGACAAGGTGCTCAACCGCATCCGCGAGATGCGGGGCGGCAAGCTGTACGACGCGCAGTGGGGCACGCGCATGCGCGGCCAGGGCGTGTTCGCGGACCAGTACGAGGCCATGTTCGGCGCGCTCACCCGCAAGCTGGGGCTGGTGCGCCACTTTCCGCCCCTCTCCACGGCCGCCTTCCGCCGCCCCCACGACCGCGCCGGGCAGATGGGGCTGTTCGACTGACCGCGACGGCGGCCGGGCGGCCGGAGTCTGTCCCGGGAACGGAGGATGCCGATTGCGAAACTGATCAGGTAATCGTGCAGTCCGCCTTCAGGAGCGAATCAATTCGCCGCTGGAACTTCGCGAAGTCCGCCGTCGCGGACTGCACGGGCGAGATCGGGGCGCGGAGCAGGCTGCCCGGTGCGGACGGTGGATTCCTGATCATGATGGCCAGGCAGGGATCCGCGCGGGGCTTCCCTCGCGAATGGGTTCTCCCCTCTCCGCGCGCAGTTTGCGCGGGGAGGGGCCGGGGGCGGGCCGGGGGAGAGCCGGGGGAGGGCCGCGGGAGGGCCGGGGGAGGGGCCCCACGCAACGAAGCCCCCGCGCGATTGCTCGCGCGGGG
>DATAAG010000420.1:0-10038 GCA_036260235.1 Longimicrobium sp. | reverse complement strand
GCTCGCCGTCGTACGCGTCGTCGCCGCCCCGGCGCCGCAGCGCGCGCAGGGCGCCCACGCCTACCTGCACGCCCCGGACCGCGGATGCGGTGCGGACGAAAATCTCCTCCGCCTCGCGCTGCATCACCTCCAGCAGCGCGTTCAATTCCAGCAGCCGCGTCTCCGCCGCCTCCGTGGCCCGCCGCACCTTCGCGCTGGTGTCGCTCACGGTGCCGCTCAGCTCCTCCACGTTCTTGCGGAGCGCGCCGCTCACCGCCTTCGCGTGCTCGCTCACCGCCGTCAGGTTGCGGACGGCGGGGTCGAAGTCGCCGCGGATGCGTTTGATCATCCCCCGCACCTTCAGCGCGCCGTAGATGGCCACCGCGCCGGCGACGACGAGCGCCAGGGCGATGACGATGGTCGCCACGTCCGCGGCGAAGTCCGCCCAGCGCTCCACCCCGCTCGGCGCGGGCGCCTGGACGAGGAGAAGGGGCACTCCGAGATCGAGAGTCATTCGTAAAGGTCTGCGCAAAGCGTTCGCGCGCCCAGCTTCGGCACGATGCGGGGATGGCGGCGCGACGCGCTCCCCGCCGCCAGCATCTCCCGCACGCGCCCGGCGATCGCGGGGTCGAGCGAGTCCAGCGCGGCGGGGTCGCGGCCGTCGATCAGCCGGCGGAGCGCGCCGTCCAGCGCGTCGATCCCGCCCGCCGCCTCCGCCAGCGCTTCCACCTCCCCCGGCGCCGACCAGCCCCCCTGCAGCGCCAGGACGTCCGTCGCCCACAGGTCGCCCAGGGGAAGGAGCGGCTCCGGGGGCAGGTCGCCGCCCAGCAGGAGCGCCGTCTTGTTGGCGGGGTGCGCGGGGAGCGCGTCGTCCACCAGCCGCGCCTGCATCCGCTGCACCTCCCCCGCCGCCAGCCGCCAGTCCGTCCCGAGTTCCTGCGCGACCTGGTCCACGAGGTTCTCATCGACGGTCACACGGGCGACGCGATCGCCGCCCAGCCGGCCGGCGAGGAGGCGGACGGCGAGCGCGGCTTCCGGGCTCCCATCGTCGATCAGCGCGATGCGCGTCCGCCCGCGGTCCGCCAGCGCCTGCCGCGCCACCGCGCCGACGACCTCCGCGATCCGCCGGTCCCGGGCCGCGTCCGTCATCCCGCCCCCAGGATGCGGGCGAGCTCCCGCGCGACCAGGCGCGGGTCGTCGTCGCGGAGGTGCGCGTAGGGGCGGCGCGCGGCGGCCACGGCGTCCAGCGACAGCTCCGCGTCGATCCGGTCCTCGTCCAGGTCGTCCGCCCGCGCGACCACCGCGCCGTCCGGGGCGACGATCATCGATCCCCCCGCGAAGCAGAGCGGTCCCTCCACCCCCACCCGGTTGGCCAGCGCCACGTAGGCGCCGTACGCGATCGCCGCGGCGCGGGCCAGGTGCTCCCACGCGCCCCAGCTGGCGAAGCGGCCGCCGTTCGCGCCGCCGGCCACCACGCCGCGCCCCGCCGCCGCGGCCTGGACGACCAGCAGGCTGGCGCCCTGCGCGGCGAGGAGCCAGGCGAGCGCGGGATGCCACAGGTCCTCGCACACCAGCATCCCCACCCGCCAGCCGCCCCCCGCGTCGTACGCCCGCGCCTCGCCGCCGCGGCCGAACCAGCGGCCCTCGTCGAACATCCCGTAGGTGGGGAGGTAGACCTTGCGGTGCCGGTGCAGCACGCGCCCGCCGCGCAGGTGCAGCGCCGCGTTGTACGGGACGAACCCCGCGTCGCGCTCGATCGTCCCCACCACCAGGTCCGGCCCCTCCGCCAGCTCCGGCCACGGCGCGTCGGACTCCGGCATCGCGAGCGCGTGGACGGCGTCGCGCACGTCGTAGCCCGTCATCGACAGCTCCGGGGTGACCAGCAGGTCCACGCCGTCCGCCGCCGCGTCCGCCCGGGCGCGGACCACGCGCCCCAGGTTGGTGTCGGTCCGACACAGCCCGGGCGCGAACTGCTCGATGCGCAGCCGCACCCGCGGACCCCAGTCCCCCGTCACCCGCCCGACATCTCCGGCTTGAGGCCCAGCACGCGAGTGACGGGAACCGTGACGGCGATCCCCGTGGCGGGGTTGTCGAAGCTGCCGCACACCTCCTGCAGCAGCGCCAGCGCCCGGTCCACCTTGTCGTCGTCCATCACGCTGAAGAGCGTCTGGTTGCGCGGCCGGGTGCGCCCCGCCAGCGCCTGCAGCCCGGCGAAGATCGGCACCTCGCTCGCCAGGAGACGCCCCATTCCCTCGCTGCCGATGAGCGTGGCGCCGGTGATGCCGATCTCCAGGAAGCCGGAAAGGATCTCCTCCAGCTTCTCCTCCTGGTTGATGACGGCGATCAGCAGCTGCACGGACGGCCTCGCGCCTGGGGTGGATCACGGTGCTCGCGGCAATCTTACGCCGCGCGCGGAAACGGTGTCAAGCAAGGCCCCGTGCGGCGTTTCGGCCCCTCCGGCGCGGTGGCGGACGGCCGCCGCGCACGCTGCCGCGCCCCGCCGAAGAGGCAGCCGCGCCGCGCACGACTCTTGCGCGGGGGCCCTGGCGACCCTGCCAGAGCTACGCCGCCCGCTCCCCCCGAGGGGGGAGCGGATGCGTGTTCCCGTCATTCCAGAAAACGAAGAAGAGCCGGAGCGCCGAGTGCCCAAGTTCATCGTCCACGGCGGCAACCGCATCAAGGGGACCGTCCGTCCGAACGGCAACAAGAACGCGGCCCTGCCCATGCTGGCGGCCACGCTGCTGACCGAAGAGGACGTGTTCCTGGAGAACGTCCCCCGGATCAAGGACGTGCTCACCCTGATGAACCTGCTGGAAGTGCTGGGCGCCGAGACGGAGTGGACGGGGCCGAACGAGGTGCGCGTGCGCGCCGCCAACATCGGCAGCACGCAGCTGGACGCGGCCGCCGCGGCGCGCATCCGCGCCAGCATCCTCCTGGCCGGGCCCATGCTGGCCCGCGCCGGGGGGATGCAACTGCCCCCGCCCGGCGGCGACGTGATCGGCCGGCGGCGGGTGGACACGCACTTCCTGGCGCTCAAGAAGCTGGGCGCGAAGGTGATCGAGGAGGGCAACGTCTGGCGGCTGCAGGCCGACGGGCTGAAGGGCGCTCCCATGTTCCTGGACGAGCCCAGCGTCACCGCCACGGAGAACGCCGTCATGGCCGCGTCGCTGGCCCGCGGCGAGACGGTCATCCGCAACGCCGCCGCCGAGCCGCACGTCCAGGACCTGTGCCACATGCTGGTGAAGATGGGGTGCGAGATCGACGGCATCGGCACGGGGACGCTGCGCATCCAGGGGCGCGAGCGGCTGGGGGGGTGCCGGGCGCGCATCACCAGCGACCACATCGAGGTGGGCTCGTTCATCGGCCTGGCGGCGGTGACCAAGGGCGAGCTGACCATCGAGGACGCGGCGCCGGAGCACCTGGACAGCACGCTCATCGGCTTCGGGCGGCTGGGGCTGGAGGTGCAGGTGCGGGGGCAGGACCTGTACATCCCCGGCGACCAGGAGATGAACGTGAGCCTGGACATGGGCGGCCACATCAGCAAGGTGGACGACGGCCCGTGGCCCGCGTTCCCGGCGGACCTGACGTCGATCGCGCTGGTGACGGCCACCCAGGCGCACGGCAACATCCTCATCCACGAGAAGATGTTCGAGTCGCGGATGTTCTTTGCCGACAAGCTGGTGGGGATGGGGGCGCGCCTGGTGCTCTGCGATCCGCACCGCGTGCTGGTGATCGGCCCGTCGCGGCTGCACGGGGCCATCGTGGAGAGCCCCGACATCCGCGCGGGGATGGCGCTGCTGATCGCCGCGCTGGGGGCGGAGGGGCGCAGCGAGATCTTCAACATCGGGCAGATCGAGCGCGGCTACGAGCGCATCGACGAGCGGCTGCGCGCCCTGGGCGCCGACATCCGCCGCGCCGACAGCCGCTCCGACGCGGCGGAGATCGACGACGCGACACGGCAGATGTTCATCAAGGCGGCGCAGTGAGGTGATGGAGTGATGGAGTGATGGAGTGATGGAGTGATGGGGTGAACGAGTGAGTCGCCGGGTGGCGTGCACGACGAAAAACGTCGCTCAGCTGCGAACCGTCATTCCGGGAGGTGCCGTCCATCACTCGCCCGCGGCAGGATGCCAGGGCGCGCCGATTGAGGAATCTGCTCGCCCCTGCTGGTGGACAGCCGGAGCGACGGAGCCCTGCCGGTGATCGTTTTCCATTCCGCGAGGGGACGTGACCCATGAGCGAAGACGAGCTTTCACGGCGGCGGCCCTCCATCGGTGAGGGGATCCGCTCCGGGATCGGGGTGCTGACGGCCTTCAAGGAGGCCATCGAGGAAACCATCCAGGAGGCCAGCTCCCGGGGGGACCTGAGCCCCGATCGCGCCAAGCACTTCCTGGGCGAGGCGCTGCACCGCGCCCAGGACGTGGCGGCCGACGTGCGCGACCGGCTGGACTTCGTCCCCCGGCGCGAGTTCGAGGCGCTGCTGCGCGAGGTGGAGGAGCTGCAGCGGCGGGTGGACCAGCTGGAAGGGCGCGGCGCGGGCGCGGACGAGTTCCACCGGCTCGCCCTGCCGTCGTCCTCAACGGCTCCTCCTTCGCTTCCCGCGCCCGAAGGGCCCACGGAAGCGAGGATGCCGTAGATGCCGGCTGCGGTGGAGGTGCGCACCGTCGCCGAGCGGCCGGTCGGCGGCGGGGTGCCGCTGTGGGTGCACCCGGAGTGGGAGGCGCGCTTTTCCTGGCTGGTGCAGGGCACCACGGGGCGTGGTGACGAGGGCGATCCGTTCGACCTGGGCCTTTCCGGCGCGCAGCCGGTGGGGCGGGTGCTGGACCGCTGGCGCAGCCTGCTCGCGGTGACGGAGATGACGACGGCGGTGCACGCGCGCCAGGTGCACCAGGCAGACCTGTGGATTCACCGCGACGCCGGGGCGCCCGGCATCCTGGTGATGGACGGCTTCGACGGCCACGTCACCGATCGCGAGGGCGTGCTCCTTACCGTCGGCGTGGCGGACTGCGTGCCCGTCTCCATCGTCGACGCGGAGACGCGGGTGGCCGCCCTGGTGCACGCGGGGTGGCGGGGGACGGCGGCGGGGATCGTGGAGCGCGCCATCAACCGCATCGTGGAAAGCTGGCAGTCCGCGCCGGAGCGGCTGTGGCTGCACTGCGGCCCCGCCATCTGCGGCGCGTGCTACGAGGTGGGCCCCGAGGTGCACGCCGCCATCCATTCCGACCGCCCCGTCCCGTCGGCGAACACGCCGATCGACGTCCGCGCCGCCGTCGCGGAGCGCGCGCTGGGGATGGGCCTTCCCGCCGAGCAGGTCACCGTCTCCGCGCACTGCACCCGGTGTGGCGATCCGGACTTCTTCTCCCACCGCGGCGGATCGAAGGCGCGGCAGATGGGGATTCTCGGCCTGCGCGAGCGATCCTGAACAGAGACGTCACGCGAAGCAGCGGAGCAGCAGAGACGGCCGGTTCTGCTCCTCCGCTGCTTCATGACGATCCTGGTGTCACCCGAGCAGGCCGATCCCGTAGCGGTTCAGGGACTCCGCCAGGCGCAGGCGGTTGGCGGGATCGGTGAGCGGCGCGCCGTCCATGTCCGCCACGGAGTTCTCCGCGCGGTCGAACAGCGCGATGGCGAAGCCGTCGTCGTCGTGGCGCGCGCGGTAGCGGATGCCGTCCGGCTTTTCCGGGTGCGCGTGCAGCGCCGCGGACCAGGCGCGCGACGCCGCGTAGTCCCCCGTGCACGACGCCGCCGTGGCGCCCAGCGCGTGCAGCCCCTGCCCGTGCATGGCCACCAGCCGCAGGGGCGCCAGGATCTGGACGATCGCCAGGCTGCGCGCCGCCAGGTCCTCCGCCTCCAGCACCATCACGCCGGGCTCGCGCAGAAAGGTCTCCGCGAAGGCGGTGGATGGCTTCTCCGCCAGGTAGCAGACGCGGAACTTGCCGTTCGGCGCATCCCAGCGGCCGCGCGGCGGCTGCCCCTTCGCCGGCCCGAAGAACAGGGCGTAGCGGTTGGCGGGGTGGATGTGGTACAGGGTGCGATCCACGTCGAGAAGGTGGATCGGGAGCGGACGGGAGTGCAGCTCCGGCGGCGGAAGCGGGGGCGGACCGGGCTCGCTCCCCGCCTCCGAAGGCTCCGGCCTCACCCCACGTGCTCGCCGTAGGTGGAGACGGCCTGCGCCGCCTGGGCGGCCTGTCCCGCCTGCAGCGCCTGCAGCGGCGTGCGCCCGCCCAGCGCCGCCGCCGGCGCCAGCAGCACGGCGAGCTGCGTCCACGGGCTGCGCACGCCGAACGCCTGCAGCACCAGCGCCAGCCCCGGCAGCGCCCCGTCGGGGCCGAACTGGCACGCCGGGTACAGCCATTCGCCGTTGGCCTGCGGCACGGCCAGCAGCGTTCCGCGCTTGCGGCGCGCGTGCACCGCCTGCGGGCTTACCCCCAGCCGCTGCGCGGCCTGGCCCAGGCGCAGGCCGCCGCCGGCGCGGCGCAGCAGCTCGCCCTTGGCCTGTGCGCCGCGGGCCCGCGCCTGCGCCAGCGGGTCTTCGGCGCGCGGCGTGACCGGGCCCACCTGCGCCAGGAGCGCGGCAAGCCCACCCACCTCGTCGTCGGCGGCGAGCGCGTCGGCGATGGCCCTGTCGGGGGCGACCTCGCCCAGGCGCTTCAGCAGGCTGGAGTAGCGCTGCATGAACGCGTGCGCGAGCAGCGCGCGCGACGCCGCGGAGGGAGCGGCGCGGTGTGCCGGCAGCGGCTCGCTCACCCGCAGTGGCTGCGTGGTGTCGATCTCGAACACGTGCTCCTCCGGCGGCTCGTCCGGTTCGGGCGGGGTGTCCTGTTCCTTCCTGCGCATGGGTGCCCTCCCGGTTGCTCTGGCATTGATACCATGATAATCAATCCCTGCCATATACACAATCAACATGCCCGCGCGGTGGATGGAGAGATGGAGTGATGGAGAGATGGAGAGATGGAGAGATGGAGTGATGGAGTGATGGAGTGATGGAGTGATGGAGTGATGCGTGGGCCGTCCGTACATTCCGCACTCACGCACTCACGCACTCACGCACTCCCTTCCCACGAGCACGCGGATTGCGCGCAACTCCCGAGGCGCCTATATTCCGGCCGTGTCCATGGCTGGCGAACGCCCGGCGGCGGATCGCCTGACTGAAGTGGGGTGCGGTCGGCCCCGCTTTTTTATTTGTCCAAAGACCCCGGCGGCGCGGAGGCGGCGGTGAAGGACGAGTCCCTGGCGCGCGAAGTGGAGCAGCGCGTGGAGGAGCTGGGCTTCGAGATGGTGGAGCTGGAGCAGGCGGGCAGCCGCGCCCGCCCCATCCTGCGCCTGTCCATCGACCTGCCGGACAGCAAGCCCGGCGAGCCCTCCGTCTCGCTGGACGACTGCGCCCGCGTCAGCCGGGCGCTGGAGCCCTGGCTGGACCAGCGCGAGGGGCTGTCCGACCGCTACGTGCTGGAGGTGTCGTCTCCCGGCATCGAGCGGCCGCTGGTGCGCCCCCGCGACTGGGAGCGCTTCGCCGGCACCGAGGTGGCGGTGAAGGGGCGCGAGGCCCTCGCGGGCCGCGCGAAGCGGCTGGAGGGCACGCTGCTGGGGCTGCGCGGCGAGTCCGGCGCGGAGCGCGTGGCGCTGCGCCTGGCAGACGGTGAAGAGGTGGAGATTCCGCTGGCGGAGATCGACCGGGGCAACCTGGTCTACCGCTGGGAGCGCGGCGGGAAGGGCCGCTGAAGCATTCCCCGCGCGCTCCTGACAGACCGACCCTGAAGAACGGCCAATGAACAACGCAACGCAGGTGCTCGCGGCCTTCCGCGAGATGACGGCCAACAAGTCCATCTCGCGCGACGAGCTGTACGACCTCATCAAGGACGGCATCCTGGCCGCCCTGGCCAAGCGCTACGGCCCCAACGTGGAGGCCGAGATCGAGATCGACGAGGACACCGGGAAGATCGGCATCACCGTCCTCAAGGAGGTGGTGGCCGAGGTGGAGGACCCGTCGCGCGAGATCTCGCTGGAAGAGGCGCGCTGGGACGACCCCGAGTTCGAGGTGGGCGACATCCTCGAGGTCCCCGTCGAGTTCGCGCACTTCGGCCGCAACGCGGTCATGGCCGCCAAGCAGCGCATCCTGCAGCGGGTGCGCGAGGGCGAGCGGCAGAAGATCCGCGACGAGTACGAGCACCGCGTGGGCGAGCTGCTCAGCGGCGAGGTGCAGCAGGTGGAGCGCGGCAAGCTGGTGCTGATGCTCAACCGCAGCCGCGACGCCGACGCCATCATCCCCTGGAAGGAGCAGAACCCCCGCGAGCGCTTTCGCCAGGGCGAGCCGATCCGCGCCGTGCTCAAGAAGGTGGAGGAGACGCCCAAGGGGCCGCGGCTGATCCTGTCCCGGGCGGACCCGCTCTTCGTGGCCGCGCTCTTCAAGCTCGAGGTGCCGGAGATCCAGCAGGGGATCGTGGAGATCCGCGGCGCCGCCCGCGAGGTGGGCTTCCGCAGCAAGATCGCCGTCAGCTCGCGCGACGAGTCCATCGACCCCGTGGGCGCCTGCGTGGGGCTGAAGGGCTCGCGCGTCCGCGCCGTGGTGCAGGAGCTGGGCGGCGAGCGCATCGACATCGTCCCCTGGCACCCGGACCCGGAGATCTACACCAAGCGCGCCCTGGCCCCGGCCCGCGTCGCCAAGGTGCTCTCCGACTACGAGACGCGGACGATGACCGCCATCGTGGACGAGGACCAGCTGTCGCTGGCCATCGGCCGCAACGGGCAGAACGTCCGGCTGGCGTCGCAGCTCATCGGCTGGCAGCTGGACCTGTTCGGCAGCCGCGAGTGGCTGGAGCGGGGCGCGGAGCGGGCGCTCTTCGGCGGCGGCGACGAGGGCGAGTACGAGTCCACGGACTTCTCGCTGCGCGACCTGGAGCTGGCCCCGGCCACCCTGGCGGCGCTGGAGGCGGCGGGGTACCGCACCTTCTACGACGTCATCGACCTGGAGCGCGAGGACCTGCTGCGCATCCCGGGGCTGGGGGCCGACGAGGCGGACCGCCTGATGGCGGAGATCGAGCGGCTGACGGTGGAGGACGAGGAGGACGAGTCCGCCACGGCCCGGGCCGGTGCGGCGGAGGGGGAGCAAGAGGGCGGCGAGGCTGCTGCGGACTTGACTTTCGGGGCGGATTCGGAGAACTTGCCGGGTTCGGAATAGCCGCATGGAGGACGCGCCCGGGGACCGGACCGGCGCGCAGGAGCGCGCGTTGCTGTCCCTGCTGGGGCTGGCGGCGCGCGCACGCGCCCTGGCGCTGGGCACCGACATGGTGCGCGGCGCCGCCCGCGAGGGAAAGATCGCGGCGGCGGTGCTGGCCGGCGACGCGTCGCCCACGCAGTCCCGCAAGCTCGTCCCGCTGCTACAGGCCCGCGGGATCCCGTTTGCCGTTTGCTCCAGCCAGGCCGACCTGGGCGGCGCCCTGGGAAAGGGCCCCGTCTCGGCCGTCGGAATCACCGATGCGAGTTTCGCGCGCCGCGCCATGGAGCTGGCCGCCGCGCTGCCACTTGAGCAGGACCGTGGAGGAGGAGAGCCGTACTGATGCGAGTCTTTGAAGTCGCCAAGGAGCTGGACGTTCCGGCTGAGGCCTTGGTGCACCTCCTCCGGGAGATGGACGTCCCCGTCCGCAGCCACATGAGCGACCTCGCCGAGGAGCACGTGGCGCGCCTGCGCACCGTGGTGAAGCGCGAGCGCCGGCTGGGCCATGCCATCGCCGCCCCAGCCAACGCGGCCGAGGCGGCCGCCGGCGGCCGCCGGCGCCGCAAGCGCGAAGACCTTCCCGCCCCGGAGCCGGCGGCGGAGGAAGCCGCGCCCGCGGCCGCGGCGCAGACCGACGTCTCCGCCGGCGCCGCGCCGGAGCAGACGAAGGCCGAGGCCGACACCACCGCCTCGCCGACCGCGGACGCGGCGGAGGCCATCGAGGCCGAGGCCGCGCAGGCCGCCGCTGACCGCGGCGCCGACCTGGTGACCCGCGGCGGCCAGCCGCCGAAGGACGTCACCGTCGTCGTCGAGTCGCCCGGGGTGCCGGCGGAGGCCGCCGAGCC
>DATAAG010000419.1:0-12685 GCA_036260235.1 Longimicrobium sp. | reverse complement strand
GCCCGCTCAGGCGGGGCGGGGGCGCCGCGTGCTGCGGCGGCTGGCGTACGCGCTGGCCGGGCTGGCGGTGCTGGTGGCGCTGGGGCTGCTGGCCGCGCGCTGGTACGTCGGCCGGGCGGCGCCGGACTACGGCCGCGGCGCGTCGCTGGCCGGTCTCAGCGCGCCGGTGGAGGTATGGCGCGACTCGCTGGGCGTGCCGCACCTGTGGGCCGCCGACGAGGCCGACCTGTACCGCGCCATGGGCTACGTGCACGCGCAGGACCGGCTGTGGCAGATGGAGTTGTTCCGGCGCATGGCCGACGGCCGCATGGCCGAGGTGATGGGCGCGTCCCTGGTCGACACCGACCGCTTCCTGCGCACCCTGGGAATGGGCCGCGCCGCCGCCCAGGCGGAGCGCGGGCTGGACGCCGGGACGCGCGCCCTGCTGCAGGCGTACGCCGACGGCGTGAACGCGTGGATCACGGGCCACCCCGGCCCGCTGCCGCCGGAGTTCCTGGCCCTGCGCTTCAGGCCCGAGCCGTGGACCGTCCGCAACTCGCTGGCGGTCGGGAAGGTGATGGCGTGGGACCTTGCCGACTGGACCACGGGGCTGGAGCTGCAGCGCGCGGCGGACCTGGTGGGCGAGGACCATCTCCGCGAGCTGCGGCCCTCCTACCCCGACTGGGGGCCGACCACGCTGGGCGCGGACGCGCGGTGGCAGGGCAGCCCCGGTGCGGCCCCGCGGCCCGCGGCCACGGTGGCCGGCGTCTCCGTCCCCCAGATCCCCGACGTGGCGGCATGGCTGCTGGACGGCGTCTCCGCCGCGCGCGCGTCCAACGCGTGGGTCGTCGGGGGGGAGCGGACGAAGAGCGGCAAGCCGATCCTGGCCAACGACACGCACCTGGCCCTGCGGGCGCCCGGCGTCTGGTACCTGGCGGCGCTGCACGGCGGCGGGGTGGACGTGGCGGGGATGACCATCCCCGGCATGCCGATGGTGGTCATCGGCCACGGAAAGACGGTGGCGTGGGGCTTCAGCAACGCCATGGTCGACGACGTGGACTTCTTCGTGGAGCAGGTGGATTCCGCGAATCCCTCGCGCTACCGCACGAAGGACGGCTGGGGGGAGTTCCAGGTGCGCGAGGAGGAGATCCGCGTGAAGGGCGGGGCGACGGTGGTGCACCGGGTCCGCTCCACGGTCCACGGCCCCGTGATCAGCGACGTGGAGAAGCGCGCGGGTAGCCGGGTGCTGGCCATGCGCTGGACGGCGCAGGATCCGTCGACGGAGGTGCAGGCGCTGCGGGGGATGAACCGCGCCCGCGACGCCGCCGAGTTCACCGCGGCCCTGGCGGCGTTCAACAACCCGCACCAGAACGTGGTCTTCGCCGACGCGGAGGGGAACATCGGCTACCGGCTGGCGGGCCGCGTCCCCGTCCGCGCCTCTGGCGACGGCGTGATGCCGGCGCCGGGGTGGACGGGCGAGGGCGAGTGGACGCGCTACCTGTCGTTCGACGAGCACCCGTCCGTGCTGAACCCGGCGGAAGGCTTCCTGGTGACCGCCAACAACCGCCAGGTGGGCCCGGCGTACCCGCACCGGATCGCCAGCCGCTGGGCGGATCCCTACCGCGCCATGCGCATCCGCGAGCTGCTGAGCGGCGCGCGGGGGCTGACGGCGGCGGACGTGGCGCGGCAGCAGATGGACCTGCACGACCTGTTCGCGATGCGCTACCTGCCGCACGCGGTCCGCGCGGCGGAGCTGGCGGGCGACTCGGCCACGGCGCGCCTGCTGCGCGGGTGGAACGGCGTGGCGAGCGCGGACTCGCGTGCGGCTCCCGTGTTCTACGCCTGGTTCGAGGTGCTGCGCGCGCGGGTAGGGTCCGACGAGTACCGGAAGGAGCGGTCGTACTTTCCCGACCGGGCGCTGGCGGCGGTCCTGGACCAGGGCGGCTCCGCCTGGGTGGACGACGTGTCCACTCCGGAAGTGGAGACGCTGGACCAGCTTTCCGCCGGCGCCCTGCGCAAGGCCGTGACCGACGCGGCGGGGCGCACCTGGGGCGAGATGGTGCAGACGCGAATGGACCACCCGCTGGGGGAGGTCTCGTGGCTGAACCGGGCGCTGGGGCTGAACGTGGGGCCGTTCCCCGCCGCGGGGTCGCACAACACGGTCGCCGTCTCCGCCTTCAGCCCGCGCCGGCTGCCGTTCGTGAGCGCGTTCGGACCCAGCCAGCGGCACGTGGTGGACCTGGGGGCGGTGGACGCGGAGGGCGGGTTCATCCTTCCGGCCGGCCAGTCCGGCATCCCCACTTCGCGCCACTACCGTGACCAGAGCGCGATCTGGCGCGAGGGCCGCCTTTGGCCCGTGCCGCTGGACCGCGCCCGCGCCGAGTCCCGCGCGGTTCACCGCATGACGCTGGCGCCGGCTTCGCGGTAGCCGCCGGAAACGCATACAGCAGCGGGAGCACGATGGATGACCATGGGAGACCTGAGACTGTGAACGACCCTGGCGTGTACGGCCACTGCTTCGAGGAGCGCCGGCCGGACGAGGTGCATCCCCGAAGTGCGGCGTCCTCCTCGCGCGAGATGGCAGGCGCATCGCCGAGCATTGCCCACCGGCGGCACCTGGTACCGAATCCGCAAAGGCCGTCGATGTATCCAGCCCCCGCTGTGGTGGCACACAGTCGAGAACCGCTCACCTTCCTCCGTGTCTCTGTGCCTCCTTCCGGACCTGCCGCCGGGAAGAGGCGGTCTTCGCCATCACCCCCGGTGACCGCTTCTACCCTGTCGCCGGCTGGCTGACCAGGCGGGACCCTGGCCGCGTGGTGCACGGCTCCGGGCGGCGGGACGAATCCTTCCTGTGCCGCTGGTGAGGGTCCCGGCGGCGGCGCTGGCCGCGCGGTTCTTCGGTCGCGCGACAGGCTCCGTGCTCATCCGCCGGTCCGGCGCGGGCGCTCGCTGAATGGAAAGGTCCGGTGCGAGCCGCCGCGCCCCTCCGGGCTCGCATGACTCGCCCACCTCCCCCAAAAACCCCTGGGGGAGGTTGATGGGGACGAGAGATTCGTGCGAGACGTCTTTCGTCCCACAGGGTAGGCGCAGCCGCCGAGGACTCAGAATGACAGGCGTTTTTCCGGATCTGGTATGATGATGATTCTCCGGGCGGCTGGATACGAAACTCTGCCAGTCAGGCGCGGGCGATTGCCTGAGCGCCACCTCCATTCGACCGGCTTCGAGGAGTTCCGTGAGACGTGATCTTTCGTTCGAGCGCGCCATCGGCTTCGCGGCCGACCTGGTCCGCATCCCCTCGCTTTCGGGCGAGGAGGGGGCGGTGGCGCGGCGGATCGTCGAGGAGCTGCGCGCGCTGGGCTTCGACGACGCGTGCACCGACCGCGCCGGCAACGTGGTGGGCTGCATCGCCGGGACGGACGGCGCCCCGGCGGTCCTCCTCTCCTCCCACATGGACGTGGTGGACGCGGGCGACCCCGCCGGGTGGGAGCACGACCCGTACGGCGGCGTGGTGGCGGACGGGTGCCTGCACGGTCGCGGCGCCATGGACGTCAAGGGGCCGCTGGCCATCCAGGTGTACGCCGCCGCGCAATTCGTGGAGGCGCGCCCCGCGGGCGACCTGCTGATGCTCTTCTCCGTCTACGAAGAGAAGGGCGGCTGGGGGATGATGCACCACATGGACACCTGCGGCATGCGCCCCGGCGCCGTGATCCTGAGCGAGGCCACGGATGGCGACCTGTGCACGGGCCACCGCGGCCACGCCGAGCTAGCGGTGGAGATCCACGGCTTGGCCGCGCACGCCAGCGCCCCGGAGCACGGCCGCAACCCCAACCTGGTGCTCCCCCACGTGCTGCTGGCGCTGCGCGATGTGTCCGACGTACAGCCCTGCGATCTGGTCCTGGGGCGCGCGACGCTGACGCCCACGCTGGTAGAGACGTGGCCGAAGAGCGGGAACGTGATCCCGGACCGCGTCCGCGTCACGCTGGACGTGCGGGTCCTGCCAGGGTGGAACGAAGACGCCGCCGTGGCGCAACTGCAGGCGCTGCTGGACGCGCGTGTGCCGGCGCCGGAGGGGATCCGGGTGGAGGTGCTCCCCGGCCGCGTCACCCACCGCGCGTGGACGGGGTGGGAGGACGAGCACAGCAACTTCACCCCCGGCTTCCTGATGCGCGACGACCACCCCGTGGTGCAGGCGGCGGCGGACGCGCTCCGCCGGGCAACGGGGCGCGAGCCGCGCATCCGGCAGTGGAAGTTCGGTACGGACGGCGGGCACTCCTGCGGGACGCACGGCGTGCCGACGATCGGATTTGCGCCGGGGGTGGAGGCGCTGGCGCACACCAATCGCGAGCGGCTGGAGCTACGGTCGGCGCGCGCGGCGTTCGATGCGTACCCGGCGCTGATCCGCGCCGTGCAAGGCGCGCTCATGCCCAGGAGAGCCATCCCGATCCCGCGGCTGGCGACTGCCGGCTCCGGCGAAGGCGCTGCCGCTCCGCTCGTCGCGCTGCCGGCAGTACCGGCGCTATAGCGGGTCGGCGCAGCAGTCAAGGACTCAGAATGGAAAAGGCCCGCGCGACCTACTCGGAACTGTGGCAGGCTCCGCGCGAGCGGCCCCCTCCGCTCGCTCAGGCTCGCACCTCCCCCAAAAACCCCTGGGGGAGGTTGAACTGCTATTTCGTCCTTTCGTCCTACAGGTCGGCGCAGGCAGCGGGTGACTCAGAATGACCGGTTATCCGGATTTGGTATAAGCCGTAGGCCCCTGGTTCGAGTCCAGGCTGGCGCGCCGTGCTAACACCCCGCGGTTGCTGCACTTGCAGCAGTCGCGGGGAGGTTTCGTTTGAGGGACCTCCGCGACCATCACAGTTTTCTTTCATCACACTTTCGGGATCTTTCCCGAAATTCCGTTCGGGCGTCGAGCGGTCATCCAGGGTAACGTTCTTCCGTACCCCGACTGTCGTCGTGCCATGCCCAATGCCAAATAGGGCCGCCCGCGTCCTTCCCAAACCGAACCGCGCGCCTCCATCCGCTGGATCGGCGTTCCCCAGCCCGCGTTTTGTTGGCGTAACTGCGGCCCGGGGCTCCAGGCGATCCCGGTGTTCCCGGATTCGTGAGTTCCGCGCAGCGGGTTACGGTGATGGAGGGATCAAGGGGTGCGGGCGCGCGGATTTGACCGCACGAGAAAACTCCGTCGACTCCGTTGACTCCGCTGACTCCGTGTGAGGACATTCTTTTTGGAGATTCGGTATGAGACCGTCCGTCTGCGGCTCCGGTCTGCACGCGGGGGCAGGGAAGCTCCAGCCCCTGCTGCGCCACCCGGTGAACGCAACGGGAGTGGGCGGCAGGTGAGCGGTGTGTGCTCACACTGACACGAAATGATCTGTGGACCGAAGAAACTGGAATTTCCCTTCGCCACTCCCGGTGGGACGCGCACGTCCACGTGTGTCGCTTCCGGCGCAGCGTAGCAGGCGCGCGAATGTTTCCTGACCATCGCATTACCGGCCGACCAACGCGGTTCAGGAGGCGATAAAACGTCGCAGATGCCAGGCAACGTGGAGCAGGCTTGTCCACTCTCACACACGTTTCCGGTGAAGTGTTGACGTGGAGATTCTCTTCGGGTTACTCTTATCCACCTGCTGGGCGGTTTCTCGTTTCGCTGTACCCCCGTTTTCCCCTCGCGTGAGTGCCTCGCAGCAACTCCAACGATAAAGATGGCAGTTCGGGGATGTAGCCGGGTGCGGCGGGCGCGGACTTCGCGCCTCGCCGTGGACGGCTTTGCGGCAACGTTCCAGGAGAAGCACAGGCGATGACCCCAGTGGTGGAGCAGTCTGAGCGTTCGAGCGCGGGAAGCACGCGGGAGCAGGCGCGCGTGCATCCCTGGAACCACACGCACCGCGACTACCCGCGCGGCGCCTGCGTGCACGAGCTGGTGGAGGCGCAGGCCCGCCGCACCCCCGACGCGGTGGCGGTGAGCTGCGGCGCGCTGCGGCTGACCTACCGCGAGCTGGACGCGCGCGCCAACCAGGCCGCCCGTCTGCTGCGCCGCCACGGCGTGGGCCCCGACGTGCTGGTGGGCGTGTACATGGAGCGCTCGCTGGAGCTGGTCGTCGGCATGCTGGGCGTGCTGAAGGCGGGCGGCGCCTACGTGCCGCTGGACCCGGCCTATCCCCGCGCCCGCGTGCAGCTGATGCTGGCCGACACCCGCGTCCCCGTTCTCCTCACCCAGCCGGCGCTCGCCGGGCGGGTGGAGGCCGGGGACGCCGTCGCCGTAACCCTCGACGGGTCGTGGAGCGCGCTGGAGGGCGAATCCGCCGAGCCCGTCGAATCGGGCGTCGATCCCGAGAACCTGTCGCACGTCATCTACACCTCCGGCTCCACGGGGACGCCCAAGGGCGTTCAGATCCGCCACGCCAGCGTGGTCACCCTGATCCGCTGGGCCCCCGAGGCGCTGGCGATCGGCGAGGGGACGTCCGTGCTGGCCTCCACCTCCGTCTGCTTCGACGTGCACGTGGCGGAGACGTGGGTGCCGCTCTCGCTGGGCGCCCGCATCGTCGTCGTCCCCAACGCGCTGCACCTGGCCTCGCTCCCCGCGGGCGAGTCCGTCGACGTGGCGTCGATGGTCCCCTCCGCGGCGCAGGAGCTGCTCAGGATGGGCGGCATCCCCGACTCCGTCGTATCCCTGAACCTGGGCGGCGAGCCGCTGCGCAACGAGCTGGCGCAGGACCTCTACCGCGCCCTTCCGGAGCTGCAGCAGGTCGTCAACCTCTACGGGCCCACCGAGGACACGACGTACTCCACGTACGCCATCCCCCCGCGCGGCTCCGAGCGGCCCATGCCCGTGGGCCGGCCGGTGGCGAACACGCAGGTCTACATCCTGGACCCGCAGTACCAGCCGGTGCCGCACGGCGAGACGGGGGAGATCTGGATCGGCGGCGAGGGGCTGAGCCGCGGCTACCTGCGCCGCCCCGCCGCGACCGCGGAGAAGTTCGTCCCCGATCCGTTCAGCCCGATCCCGGGCGCGCGGATGTACCGCACCGGCGACCTGGGGCGGGGCGGGGAGGACGGGCAGATCGACTGCCTGGGCCGCACCGACCACCAGGTGAAGGTGCGCGGCTACCGCGTGGAGCTGGGCGAGGTGGAGGATGCCCTGCGCCGCCACCCCGCCGTGGCCGACGCCGTCGCCGCGGTGCGCGAGGACCTTCCCGGCGACCGCGTGCTCGTGGGCTACGTGGTGGCGGACGGCGGGGCCGCGCCCGCGCAGGCGGAGCTCAGGGCGTTTCTCAAGGACCGGCTCCCCGACTACATGGTGCCGACCTTCGTCGTGGCGCTGGAGGGGCTGCCGCGGCTCCCCAACGGCAAGGTGGACCGCGGCGCCCTTCCCGTGCCGGCGGTGGACGCGGAGCGCGCGTACGTGGCGCCGCGCACCCCGGCCGAGGACGCCGTCTGCCGCATCTGGGCGGAGGTGCTGGGGGTGGACCGGGTGAGCGCGGAGGACGACTTCTTCGAGCTGGGCGGGCACTCGCTGCGCGCCACGCAGGTCATCTCCCGCATCCGGCAGGCGTTCGGCGCGGAGCTGGCGCCGTTCGCGGTGTTCGAGCTGCGCACCCCGGCGGAGCTGGCCCGCGCCGTGGAGCGCGGCGGCGCCGCGCACGACGACGTCCCCCCGCTGGTGCCGGTCGATCGCAATCAGCCGATCCCGCTCAGCTATTCCCAGCAGGCCATCTGGTTCTTCCAGGAGCTCTCGCCGGGGATGAAGTCGTACAACTTCCAGGCGGCCATCCGCTTCGACGGGCGGCTGGACGTCCCCGCCCTGGAGCGCGCGCTGGAGGAGATCGTCCGGCGCCACGAGATCTTCCGCACCGTCTTCCGTTCCGTGGAGGGCGAGCCGCGCCAGCTGGTGCAGGACCCCTGGCCCGTGCGCCTGGACGTGGCCGACCTGCGCTCCGTCGCCGAGGAAGCGCGGCAGGGCGAGCTGGAGCGGCTGCTGCGCGACGAGTTCATGAAGCCGTTCCACCTGGGGCAGCTGCCGCTGGTGCGCTGGAGCCTGTACCGCACCGCGGACGACGTGCACGTCCTGGCGGCGGTGGAGCACCACTTCGTCCACGACGGGTGGAGCTTCGGCCGCTTCCTGCACGAGCTGGCCGCCCTCTACGCCGCCTTCACCGAGGGCCGTCCCTCGCCGCTGGGGCCGCTGGAGGTGCAGTTCGCCGACTACGCCGTCTGGCAGCGCGGGTGGATGAAGAGCGCCGAGGCCCAGCGCCAGCTGGACTACTGGAAGCGCAAGCTGTCCGGGCTGCCGCCGGTGCTGGAGCTGCCGGCGGACCACCCGCGCCCGCCGGAGATGAGCTTCCAGGGGCGCTCGCTGCGCTACCGGCTGCCGCCGGAGCTGGCGCGCGAGGCCCAGGAGTTCAGCCGCCGCCACGGCGTGACGCTGTACATGACGCTGATGGCGGCGTACCAGGCGCTGCTGCACCGCTACACCGGCGCGACGGACTTCGCCGTGGGCGGGGGCGTGGCCAACCGCAACGAGCGCGCGGCCGAGTGCGTGATCGGGATGATCGTCAACACCGTCGCGCTGCGGGCGGACGTGCACGGCGACCCCACGGTGGAGGAGCTGCTGCACCGCGTCCGCCAGACGACGTTCGACGCCTACGCGCGGCGCGAGGTGCCGTTCGGCGAGGTGGTCGAGGCGGTGCAGCCGGAGCGCCGGCTGAGCCACCTGCCCATCTACCAGACGGCGTTCAGCTTCCACGACGCGCCGTACCCCCCGTTCGACCTGCCCGGGGTGCGGATGGGCGTCACCGAGGCGCTGAGCAACGAGTCCGCCAAGTTCGACCTGCAGGTCATCGTCATTCCCCGCGGCAGCCAGCAGGCGGGCGCCGACGACGAGGTGACGATGCTGTGGGAGTACGCCACCGACCTGTTCGAGGCGGAGACGGTGGTGCGGATGGAGGAGCACTATCGGTCCATCCTCCGTGCCATGCTGGCGGACCCCGCCGTGCGCGTCTCGGCGCTCCCACTGCTGGGGGACGAGGAGCGGGCGCGGGTGGTGGAGGAGTGGAACGCGACGGCGGCGCCCTGCCGCGTGGACGCGCCCGTCCACCGGCTGGTGGAGGAGCGGGCGGACGCGGCTCCCGATGCCCTCGCGGTCTCGGGGGATGGATTCCGCCTGACGTACGCCGAGCTGGACCGCGCCGCCAACCGCATCGCCAGTGCGCTGATCGCGCGGGGGGTGCGGCGCGGGGCGGCGGTGGCGGTGTGCATGGAGCGTTCGCCGGAGCTGCCGGCCGCGCTGCTGGGCGTGCTGAAGGCCGGCGCCGCCTACGTCCCCGTGGACCCGGCGTACCCCGCCGACCGCATCGCCTTCATGCTGCAGGACACCGGCGCCCCCGTCGTCGTCGCGCAGGCGGCGCTGGCGGAGCGGGTGTCCGGCTTCGGCGTGCCGGTGCTTGCGGTGGACGCGCGTGCGTCGATCGCGGAGCCGGCGCCGGACGCGCGGCCGGCGGTGGAGGTGGACGCGTCGGACCTGGCGTACGTCATCTACACCTCCGGCTCCACCGGCCGCCCCAAGGGGGTGATGGTGGAGCACCGCGCGCTCGCGAACCTCTGCGGCTGGCACGGCGAGGCGTTCGGGGTGGCGGAGTCGGACCGCGCGACGCTGGTGGCCGGCGTGGGCTTCGACGCCAGCGCGTGGGAGACGTGGCCGTACCTGGTGCGCGGCGCCAGCCTGCACGTGGCGCCGGACGAGCTGCGCACCTCGCCCGCGGAGCTGCGCGACTGGCTGGTGAACGAGGCGATCACGGTTTCCTTCCTCCCCACGCCGCTGGCGGAAAGCGTGCTGCCGCTGGCGTGGCCGGCGGACACGGCGCTGCGGACGATGCTGGTGGGCGGCGACCGGCTGCGGTCGCGCCCCTCCGCATCGCTCCCCTTCGCGCTGGTCAACAACTACGGGCCCACGGAGAACACCGTGGTGGCGACCAGCGGCGCGGTCCCGTCCCAGGGCGACGCGCTGCCGAGCATCGGCCGGCCGATCGCGAACACGACGGCGTACGTGCTGGATCCGTACCTGAATCCGGTGCCGTCCAGGGTGCCGGGCGAGCTGTACGTGGGCGGCGCGCAGGTGGCGCGCGGCTACCTGCGCCGCCCGGGGATGACGGCGGAGCGCTTCATCCCCGATCCCTTCTCGAAGACTCCCGGTGCGCGGATGTACGCCACCGGCGACCGCGTGCGCTGGAAAGAAAGTGCGTCAGTGCGTGAGTGCGTCAGTGCGTCAGTGGAGGACTCACAGAAGGCCGGTGACGAGCAGCGAAGCCAGCCGCCGTTCACTCACGCACTCACGCACTCACGCACTCACGCACTCGAGTTCCTGGGCCGCACCGACTTCCAGGTGAAGGTCCGTGGCTTCCGCATCGAGCCCGGCGAGATCGAGGCGGCGCTGCGTAGCCATCCCGCCGTGGCGGATGCGGTGTGCGTGGCCCGCGCGGACGAGGGCGGCGCCGCGCGGCTGCTGGCCTGGGCCGTCGCCGCGGACGCGGACGGGGAGCTGCCGGCCGCGCTGCGCGCCCACCTGCGCGAGCGGCTGCCGGAGTACATGGTGCCGGCGGCCATCGGCATCGTGGACGCGTTCCCGCTCACGCCCAACGGCAAGGTGGATACGGCGGCCCTGCCCACGCCCGACGCGGCGCGCGCGGAGGCGGTGGTCAGCGTGCCGCCGCGCAACCCGACGGAGCACGCGCTGGCGGACATCTTCCGCACGCTGCTGCGCGTGCCGGCCGTGGGCGTGTTCGACAACTTCTTCGACCTGGGCGGCGACAGCATCCTCTGCATCCAGCTGGTGAACCGCGCCCGCGAGGCCGGGCTGCAGGTCACCACGCGCCAGGTGTTCCAGCACCAGACGGTGGCCGCGCTGGCGGTGGTGGCGGTGCCGGTGGCGGCGGAGGAGATCGGGTTCGACGGCGGCGGCGCGGGGCTGGACGAGAGCGCGCTGGACGAGCTGCTGTACGCGCTGGGGGAGGACGGCGCCGCATGATCTCGCGCGGCATCCAGGACGCGTACGAGCTCTCCCCCGTCCAGGCGGGGATGCTGTTCCACGCCCAGCTGAACCCCGGCACGGGCGTGTACGTGGTGCAGCTGTGGACGCGGCTCTCCGGCGCGCTGGACCAGGCGGCGTTCCGCGAGGCGTGGGCGTGGGCCGCGGCTCGCCACCCGGCGCTGCGCACGGCGTTCGTCCACGAGAGCGTCAGCAGGCCGCTGCAGGTGGTCCACCGCGAGGTTCAGGTGCCGCTGCAGGTGCTGGACTGGACGGGTGCGGAGGAGGACGAGGTGCAGCGGCGCGTGGACGCGCTGCTGCGCGAGGACCGCGCGCGCGGCTTCGACCTGTCCGCGCCGCCCCTGCTGCGGCTGTGGCTGGCCCGCCTTTCCGGGGATGAGCACCTGCTCGTGTGGTCCATGCACCACCTGGTGCTGGACGGGTGGAGCTACACCACGCTCTTCCGCGAGGTGCTGGCCCGCTACGACGCGCAGATCCGCGGGGCGGACTTCGATCCCCCCGCGCCGCGGCCGTACAGGGACTTCATCGGCTGGCTGCGCACGCGCGACCAGGCGGCGGCGGAGGCGTTCTGGCGCCAGGCACTGGAGGGCGTGGCCGAGCCCACGCCGCTGGGCATCGACACCGGGCCGCAGGGCGGGGAAGGCCCCGCGTTCGGCGGGCACAACCGCTACCTCTCGCCGGAGACGACGGCGGCGCTGCACCAGGCGGCGCGCGCCCGCCGCGTCACGCTCGCCACGCTGGTGCAGGGCGCGTGGGCGCTGGTGCTGAGCCGCTACGCCGGCCGCGGCGACGTGGTGTTCGGCTGGACGGGGAGCGGCCGGCCGGAGTCGCTCCCGGGTGCGGAGCGGATGTGCGGCCTGTTCGTCAACACCCTCCCCGCGCGCGTCCGCGTGCCGGAGGACGCCGCGCTGGAGCCCTGGCTGCGCGCGTTGCAGGACGCGCAGCTGGCCGCCCGCGAGCACGAGCACACCCCGCTGGTGGACGTGCAGGGGTGGACGGAGGTGCCGCGCGGCCGTCCGCTCTTCGAGAGCATCCTGGCGTTCGAGAACTTTCCCCGCATCGAGGGTGCGGCGGCGGGGACGGGCGGGCTGACCGTCGGCGCCATGCGCGGTGCCGGCTCGACGGGGTATCCGCTGACGCTGGTCGTCCACCCGGGCGAGCGGATGCACCTGCGCGCCTACCCCGACCGCGCCCGGATCGGCGCGGCGGCGGCGGAGCGGCTGCTGGGGCACCTGCAGACGGCGCTGGAGGCGATGGCCGCCGCGCCGGCGGACGCGCCGCTGCGCGAGATCGACATTCTCACCCCCGGGGAGCGCACGGCGCTGCTGGGGCCGTGGGCGGGGCAGGCGCGTCCGTATCCCGCGCTCCCCGTGCACCGGCTGGTGGAGGAGCACGCCGCGTCGTCGCCGGACCGCATCGCCGTCACGGCGGCGGACGGGACGCTGACGTACGGGGAACTGGACGCGCGCGCGAATCGCCTGGCGCATCACCTGGCCGCGCGCGGGGTGCGGCCGGGGGAGATCGTGGGCGTGGCGCTGGACCGCTCCGCCGCGCGCGTCGTCGCGCTGCTGGGGGTGATGAAGGCGGGCGCCGCCTACCTGCCGCTGGACGCGTCGTATCCGCGCGACCGCCTGGCCTTTCTGCTGGACGACGCCGGCGCGCGGG
>DATAAG010000418.1:0-3139 GCA_036260235.1 Longimicrobium sp. | reverse complement strand
CGGTACGAGGAGCCGGCGAAGTCACCAGCGACTGGACAGCAGAGCGGGGGCCCGGGGATGGGGCGACCCGCTTCGTGTTTGCGCCGCCGCGCCTCTGCCGCTCGCACGACATGGCGCGATACGAACTGCGTGCGTATTCTGTCGGATCGAGTGTTCCGTCGCACCCTCGCTCAATCGCGGCAGCCGTGCCTGCACTTCCCCGCCCCGCTCGTCCGCGCACGATCCCCCCTGCGCCGCCCTGGCGCCGCGGGGCTGGAGCGGCGCCGGACGCGTGGGAGATCCTGGCGGATTTTGCCGGGGATGGCGGAGATGACACGCTGGCCGTCTGCCTGTGGCTGTCGATGCGCGACATCCAACAATGGGCGGAGACGGCGCCGGAACGGCGGACGAATCTGTTCGCCGGGCTCGCGGAAGCGCGTTTCTCCGGGGACCCGCCGTCGACCGTGGAACCGTCTCTGGCGGTGTTCGAGAAGCTTCGGCGGGAGGTGGTCCCGCAGGAGGAACTCGCCGATGCGTGCTGGCGCGTATGGCAATGGGCGGAGGAGGCGTCGCTGCCGGAGACCGCCGCGCACTTTGCCGAAGCCGCCGCGCTGCTGGCGCCGGAGAGCCCGGTTTACGCAAATGATGCGGGGTGGGCCTGTCGTCGGGTCGCGCTCTACGACAGGTCAGCGGCGTGGTACCAGCGGGCGTTGCGGCTTGCCGTGCGGGAGCGGAGCCGCCACGAGGCCGTGCGCGCGCTGCTGGGCCATGGAGCCGTGCTGAAGGAAGCAGGCCAACCGGCTGAGGCCCGGGCTTTCTATGACCGGGCCAGTCGCCGCGCGGCCCGTACCGGGAGGCGCAGGCAGGCCGCGGTGGCCCGGCACTACATCTTCGCCCTGGAGGCGGAACACGGAAGCTTCGAGAGCGGGGTGCGGGAGGCTCGCGAAACGCTGAACCTGTATCCCGTCTACGACCGGCGCGTGCCGTACCTGGTACACGACTACGCGTTCTTCCTCATCCGGCACCGCCTTTTCTCTTACGCCCTGCCCCTGCTGGAGAAGCTCGTACCGGCCATCTCGAAGCCGGACGAGCAGGTGCTGGTTCTGAGCAACCTTGCCTGGGCAGCGGCGGGGCTGGGCCGTGGGGAACAATACCGGCAGGCGGGGGAGCGCGCCGTGCAGCTGATCGATCGGTATCCGGAATACGGCGCCGCTGCGCTGATCCACCTGGCGCACGCCGCACGTTTGACAGGCGACCGGGACGCGGCGCGCCGGCACGCGGCGGCAGCGGAGCAGCTGGCCGTCAGCCGCGGTGAGGAGGCGCTTGCCGTAGAAGCGGCGGAGCTGGTGAACGCGATCGCTGCCCGGATTCCGCCGGAACGGCATGCGGCCGCGGAAGATGCCGCAGCCCTGGAATCGCTGCAGAAGCGCTTCGCCGCCCGCCTGCGGCGCTGGCTTGCACCTGACCGGCGCGGCTCCGGCGCCAGTGACCGCACCGGGCCCGCTGACCGCGAGCGGCGGTCGCTCTAGTTCCCCCCACCAAACGTGTGGCCGCCGGTCCCCTCGGCCGCGCCCGCATCCGCCCCTGCCGTTCCGGAGCTCGCCGTCGTCGAGTCGCTCCGGTTCCCGCCGCCGAAGGTGTGGCCCCCGTTGTACACCCCGCCGTCGGGGGCGAACAGATCGGCGGACCGCTCGCTGCACCCGCTCATCGACAAGGCAGCGATGAGTGCCGCCAGCACAACGCGCAGGTTCTTCATCTCCGGTTTCTCCAGCATGGGACGTGGCGTCAGGACGGGGCAACTTACCGTTCCCATACACCACCCGCCAGAAAGCAACACCAGAATTCCCGCCATGCGGCGATCCTTCCCGCTCCGCCAGCCCGCGCCGTAACTCCCGTTCACGCCGTACACTACCCTTGTCCCCATTCGCCTGCGGCGCGACCAGGCGCCGGCGACCCTCGTGGCGGGATGCCACGCGTGAGCTTTGGGGAATGGGGCGGTATGGGTCGATCAGAGGGAAGGCGCTCGGGGAAACCGCGCGCGCACCGGCAGCGGGTGTTGCGGCGCTGGTGCCTGCCGCCTGCGGTCATGCGTGAGCCCGGCGAGCTGCTGGAAGGCGCTCACGTGCTGGAGGAATTCCCCTGCGAGGTGGCGCTTGCGCTGTGGGCGGCTCTCCGCGACGTGATGCTGTGGGCTGACACCCCCCGGGAGCGGCGGCCGCACCTGTTCTCAGCGGGTGCGGAAGCCCGGCGCCGCGGGTACGTCGCGGAGTTGCGGCTGGATCCGGCGGTGGAGCTCCCGCTGGGCACTCTCGCCTCGGTGGTGTCGCACGAGAGGCAGACCAGCGACGAGGAGGTATCTCACGCATGCCTGCAGCTGGCGGGCTGGGCCGGCGCACAGAACGCCATGGGCACCGCCGTTTCGTTCGCGCAAGCGGCGGCGCTGGTCTTGCCCGAGGCTCCCGCGCCAGGTCTGATGGTGGGCCGTCTGGCGCTGGCGTGGGGGCGGCTGCCCCGTGCGGAGACCTGGCTGCGCCGAACCGTTGGGCTGGCGCGCCGCGCGCGCGACTGGCTGACCTACGGCAGCGCATATGTATCTCTTGGTGAGATCCAGCTGCGCAGCAACCGGCTGCACGCGGCCGCTCGTCTCTATCGGCAGGCCGCGCGTGTGTCCCGGCGGCACCGGGTGCGGCTGGTGCGTGCCCAGGCCATGCACGGGCTGGTGCGCGCGAGCATGGAGATGGGTGAGCTGGAGCAGGCGGTGCAATACGCGCGTCTGGCACGCCTTGCCTACGGCCGCTCCAACCCGCGCCTGCCGGAGCTGGAGTTCGACATGGCGCGGCTGATGATGCGCCGCGGCGAGCACGAGCGCGCCATCCCCGTGCTGCAGCGCCAGATCGACATGATGGCGGACCCGGACCGGCGGCTGGCGTGCGGGGCCATGCTGGCGCGCGCGGCCGCGGAGGTGGGCGACCGGCCGCTGTACGAGCGCAGCTGGAGCGCGGCGTGGGCGCTGCTGGATGGCCGCCGCTCTCCCGCGGCCGCGGACGCCCTGGTGCACCTGGGCCGAGCCGCCGTCCGCACCACCGATTGGCTGCGCGTGCAGCAGGTCGTCCGCGCCTTCGGCGAGCTCCCCCCCGACCCGTCCCCCTCCCCCGCCGCC
>DATAAG010000417.1:0-10168 GCA_036260235.1 Longimicrobium sp. | reverse complement strand
CCCGCTCGTTCCTCGCGGAGAGGGGGAGAACTGCAACAACTTCGCATACTCGTCCCCGCGCACCCTGTGGAGAGGCCGGGAGGGAACACCGGACACCGGTCCGCCGCCCGCGGGCTCCGGCGCTTCGTGGCCATTGACGGCGTGTCCCGCCGGGCTGCAAGTTCGCGCGCCGGCCTGCTCCTCCCCGGCCGGCGCCTCGCCCATCTCCGCATCCACCAGCGTCCATCCCCGAGACACGATGCAGCCGCAGCGCACCTTCGAGAGCATCTGGTACCGCGACCGGCCGGAGACCGAATCCACGCGAGCCGATCCCTTCACCCGCGAGCGCGGGCGGCTGGTCGTGGAGAACGGCGCCATCCGCTTCGAAGGGCCGAAGACCAGGCTGGTGCTGAACGGGATCGAGGCGGTGGAGTACGGCGTACACGGGTCGATGACGAACCCGTCGGTCCACGTGCGCTACCGCGACGGGGGCGAGGCACGGAGCGCATGGTTCACGGACGGGCGGCTGGGCGGGTACTCGGGGATGTTCGGCGGCACGCGCCGGCTGGCGGAGGCGCTCAGCCACCTGGGGCCCACCACCTTCGAGGACGCCGCCGCCAGCCGCAGCCAGAAGCGGCTCGCCTGGATCATCGGGGCCGCGATCCTGCTCTTCCTGGCACGGGCGATCCGCGCGCTGGTCGAGCGCGGGTAAGCCGAGGGCCCCTCCCCCCGGCCCCCTCCCCGCACAAACTGCGTGCGGAGAGGGGGAGAACTGCCTTTCTGCCTGCCCTCGCCGCCATCCCGGGGGTCGGGCGGCTCACGTCTTTTTGCGGCCCGCCTTTCCCCCCACGTGGGCCCAGAGGGCGCGCTCCACCATCACGGGCGTCCACCCCTCGCCGAGCCGGTCGGCGCGGTCGCGCAGGGCCGCGGCGTACCTGCGGTAGTAGGCGGGGGTGAAGGCGACCGCGCCCAGCCCCGGCACCTGCGCCGCGACGAGCTCGTCAAAGAAGGGATAGACGTCCGGCGCCGCCGCCGCCGCGATCGCCGACGCCGTCGCCGGGCCCACGCCGTCGAGCGTCGCCAGGGCGGCGATGGGCGCCTGCGGGTCGGGGACGGCGGCCAGGGCGCGGGTGCTGGTCTGCACGACCGTGTCCGGCGGATTGCCGCGCACCAGCGCCAGGTTGCGCGGACGCCAGATGCCCCGCGCCATCTTCCACTCCGTCACCCGCACCAGCTCCTCGTGCGTCACGTGCGGCGTCTCGCGCGTCGCGATGGCGGCCGGCAGCTCGTCCCGGTACCAGCGGTCCAGCTCCGGCAGCGGCTTTACGCCCTGCCGGTCGACCACCGCCTCGTACTCGTCGAGCGCGGCCTGCCACGCATCGACGGAATCGTCTTTCCACAACATGCTGGCATTCTACGGGAAGGATGGAGACGGGCGAGTCCGTGCGCAGGAGCCGGCCACCAGGCCGGGCGAGTAGATTCCTCAGTCGGCGCCCTGAGTATCTACCACGGGTAGGCTGTGGCGCGGCGCCTCCTTCGGAATGACAGATCGGGGCGTGCGCCAGGCACGGAGCACCCGGGATCAGCAGTCCGCGCAGGCGGACTTCGCGAATTTCCAGCGGCGACTTCAGTCGCTCCAGGCGCGGGCGCGGCGATTCCCGGTCGATATTCGCGAGGGGCATCAACCGCCGGGCGAGGAGCCCGGCACCACCGCCGTGGCCTCGATCTCCACCCGGGCGCGCTCTTCCAGCAGGCCGGCGACGATGACGAGGGACATGGCGGGGTAGTGGCGGCCGAAGCTATCGCGCCAGACGCGGCCGATGGAGCGGGTGTTGGCCAGGTACGCGGCGCGGTCGGTGACGTACCACGTCATCCGCGCCACGTGCTCCGGCCCCGCTCCGCCCTCGCGCAGCACGGCCAGGACGTTGCGGAGCGCCTGGTCCACCTGCCCCACGAAGTCGTCCGTCTCGAACGCGCAGGTCCGCGGGTTCCAGCCGATCTGCCCGGCGGCGAAGACGATCCGGCCTTCCGCGGCGATGCCGTTGGCGTACCCCCGCGGCGCGCCCCAGCCGCCGGGCTGCAGGACCTCCATCGTCACGAGGGCTGGCGCAGGCGGAAGCGCTGCAGCTTGCCCGTCAGCGTGCGGGGGAGCTCGGTGACGAACGTCACGCGGCGCGGGTACTTGTACGGCGCGATGCGTGCCTTGACCCACTCCTGCAGCTCCTTCACCAGCGCCTCGCCGCCCTCCGCTCCCTCGCGCAGCACGATGAAGGCGCTCACCACCTGCCCGCGCTCGTCGTCCGGCAGGCCTACGACGGCGCACTCGGCCACGGCGGCGTGCTCCAGCAGCACCGCCTCCACCTCCGGCCCGGCGATGTTGTAGCCGGCGGAGATGATCATGTCGTCGGTGCGCGCCTGGTACCAGAAGTAGCCGTCCTCGTCCATCCGGTACGCATCGCCGGTCAGGTTCCACCCGTCCAGCACGTAGCCGCGCTGCCGCTCGTCGTCGTCCAGGTAGCGGCACCCCGTGGGGCCCTGCACGGCCAAGCGGCCGATGGAGCCCGGCGGCAGCGGATCGCCGTTCTCGTCGATGACCCGGGCGCGGTATCCAGGGACGGCCCGGCCGGTGGAGCCGGGGCGGATGTCGTCGCCCGAGGAGGCGATGAAGATGTGCAGCATCTCCGTGCTGCCGATGCCGTCGATGATCCGGATCCCCGTCGCCTTCTCGAACGCCTGGAAGGTGGGGAGCGGCAGCGTCTCGCCGGCGGAGACGCACTTGCGCAGCGACGAGATGTCGAAGTTGGGCACCAGGCCCGGAATGGCGCGGTAGGCGATGGGGGACGTGAACAGTACCGTCGCGCGGTGGTCCTGGATGGCCTTCAGCAGGTTGGGCGGCGTGGGCTGCTCCACCAGCAGCGTGGCGGCGCCGGCGCGAAGGGGAAAGAGCACCAGCCCACCCAGCCCGTAGGTGAACGCCAGCGGCGGCGACCCGCAGAACAGGTCGTCCGGTCCCGGCTGCAGGACGTGCCTGGAGAAGGTGTCGCAGACGGCTAGGACGTCGCGGTGGAAGTGCATCGCGCCCTTGGGCTTGCCGGTGGTGCCGGAGGTGAAGGCGATGAGCGCCACGTCGTCCGCCGCCGTGTCAACGGGATCGAAGCTCGCGGGCTTGCCGCGCATCAGCACGTCCAGCGATCCCTCCTCCTCCGTCCCCCAGGCGACGGTACGCTCCACTACGGAGGTCAGCCCGCGTGCCTCGTCCAGCTCCGCCGCCAGGCGGTGGTCGGTGAGGGCCAGGCGGATCTGCGCCTTCTCCGCCACGGTGGCCAGCTCGCGCGCCCGCAGCAGCGGCATGGTGGCGACGACGATGGCGCCCGCCTTGAGCACGCCGAACCAGCACGCCACCATCATCGGCGAGTTGAAGCCGCGCAGCAGCACGCGGTTGCCGGGAACGACGCCCAGGTCGTCGCGCAGCACGGCGGCGACGCGGTTGGACTGCTCCGCCAGCTCGCGGTACGTCCAGCGCCCGCCGTCCCACACCACGGCGGGGCGGTCGGCGTGGCCCACGTCGGCCATGCGGTCCAGCAGCTCCACCGCACAGTTCAGGCGCGGCGGGTACGCCAGGTCCGGCAGGCCGCCGTAGTCCATCACCGGCCACAGCTCGCGCGGGGGCAGGTGGTCGCGGGCGAAGGTGTCCACGTGGGCGGTGGGCTCGGCGGGGAGGTGCGTCTCCATCGTGGCCATGGCTCGACAGTCTGGCGGTGGGACGGGGTGGATGAGCGTGCAGCATGCGCGCAATCCGCGGACCGCTGGGGACGGCCCAGACCGGGTTCGGTGCAGGGAGGCAGGCTCGTTCGGCCCGCCGGGCGCCCCCCTCCCGCTGATGCCTCGTTCGACTTCCGCTCACAGCCCGAGCAGCCGGTGGAGCTCCGCCGCTTCTCGGGGGCTGAGCATTCGCGTGGCGGCGCCGTTACGGCCCTGGAGGACGATGGCGCGCGAGCCCACGGTGACCGAGCCCCGGGGCACCGCACCCTGGTAGAAGACGGCGCCCGGCGTCCCGAGCAGGCAGACGGTTTCCGGGAAGCGCGTCCACTCGGCGCTGCGCGACCGCACGATCGCCACGATGCGGGCGACGGCGGCGCGGTCGGTGACGACGTGCGAGCCCTCCATCGCCAGCACCTCCACCCCGTCCACCTCCGGCGGCGGAAGCTCCGGACGGGCGTAGAGGGTGCCGTACAGCGCCGCCTCCGCCACGACGATCATCGCGCCGGTGGCGAGAGCGCGCCGCAGCGCCCGCGCGAGCCATGGCTTCAGCGTCATCGTTCCACCCTCGCGCCAGGGATGCCCAAGAGCCGCCTGAGCTCCGCCGCCTCCTGCGCCCTGCGCGGAAAGAGGGCGTAGTCGTGGCGGGCTTCCAGGACGATGTAGTCCGGGCCGCACGCGGCGGCAGCCACCACCCGCTCACGGCGGTAGAACCGCACGTCGGGCTTGGTCCAGACATGGGAGCTGCCGCGGTAGGACGATATCCAGGTACCATCGAGCCCGCGGACCAGGGTGACCACGCGCCGGATCGTCGCGCGATCCCTGATTTCGCGCTCGCCGTGCTCATCCGAAACCACCAGGCGGTCCACGCCGTGCGGCGGAAACTCGGGGGCGGGAAAGAGCAGGCGGTGGACGCCGGCCTGGGCCCCGATCATCATCGCCCCCACCGCCAGGGCGCGGCGCAGCGGCCGCGCCAGCCACGCTTTCATCGTCATCCGTTCGCCTCCTTCAGAAGCTGACCGGCGATCACCAGCTTCTGGATCTCGCTGGTGCCTTCATAGATGCGGAGCGCACGGATCTCGCGGTAGAGCGTCTCCACCGGCGCACCGCTCACCACGCCGCGGCCGCCGAACAGCTGCACGGCGGCATCGATGACGCGCTGGGCGGCCTCGGTGGCATAGAGCTTGGCCATCGCGGCCTCGCGCGTCACCCGCTCGGCGCCGGTGTCGCGGGTCCAGGCGGCGCGGTAGACCAGGAGCGCGCTGGCATCCACCTCCAGCGCCATCTCGCCCAGCGTGGCCTGGATGAGCTGGAAGTCGCGCAACGGCTTGCCGAACGCCTGCCGCTCGCCCGTCCACCGCACCGCCTCGTCCAGCGCGCGGCGGGCGAACCCCAGCGCCGCCGCGCCCACCGTGGTGCGGAAGACGTCCAGCGTCCCCAGCGCCACCCGCATCCCGGCGCCCGCCTCCCCCACCAGCGCGTCGGCGGCCACGCGGCAGCCGTCGAACACCAGCGTGCCCAGCGGGTGCGGCGCGATCACGCCGATCCGCTCGGAGACGCGCAGGCCGGGATTGTCCGCATCCACCACGAACGCCGCGTACCCCCGCTCGCCGGCCTCGGGAAAGCGCGTGAAGACGACGTAGTGGTCCGCGATCCCGGCGTTGCTGATCCACGTCTTGGTGCCGTCGATGACGAACCCGCCGTCCTCCCGCCGCGCGGTGGTCTGCATGGCGGCCACGTCGGAGCCGGCGTCCGGCTCGGAGAGGGCGAAGGCGGCGATGCGCTCGCCGCGCGCGACGGGCGGCAGGTAGCGCTCCCGCAGCGCCTGCGAGCCGAAGAGGGAGATGGGGCCGCTCCCCAGCCCCTGCATGGCGAAGGCGAAGTCCGCGAGCCCCCACGCGTGTCCCAGCATCTCGCGCGCCAGGGAGAGCGAGCGCACGTCCAGGCGCGCGTGCACCCCGCCGTACGGCGCGGGAACCGCCAGCCGCAGCAGCCCCGCGCCGCCCAGCCGGCGGACGAGGTGGCGGCAGGCGGCGTCCACGTCGCGCTCGTCGTGCGGCCCCGGCGCAATCTCGTCCCGCACGAACGCATCCAGCTCACCGGCGAGGCGCCGGTGCTCGCCGGTGAAGAAGGGCCAGGAGAGGAAGGTGCGGTCGGACATCGACGGAGTGCGTTAGTGCGTGAGTGGACGTGCAGGGGCCCTCACCCGCTCGCCTGGGCTCGCACCCTCTCCCGCAAGCGGGAGAGGGTATAAACGTCGTAGCGGCCCTCGGTGCGTTTCCGCTGTTCGTGGTTGAAGCCCCGCGCAGTTTGCGGGGCTTTCCGCAGTTCCAGCCGCGGCTTCAGCCGCCCGGGGCCCGGGCGGCGAGCGCGTTTTTCACTCACGCACTCACGCACTCACGCACTCACGCACTCAGTTCCCCTGAAAAACGGGCTTCTCCCTCGCGGCGAAGGCGCGGAAGGCGCGGGCGAAGTCTTCGGTCTGCATGCAGATGGCCTGGGCCTGGGCCTCCGCCTCGATCGCCTCGTCCACCCCCATGGACCACTCCTGGTGCAGGGCGCGCTTCGTCATCCCGTGCGCGAAGGTGGGGCCGGCCGCGAGCGACTGCGCCAGGGCCTGGGCCTCGTCCAGCAGGGCCTCCGGCTCCACCAGGCGGTTGAAGAAGCCCCACCGCTCGGCTTCGGCGCCGTCCATCGACCGGCCCGTGTAGAGCAGCTCGCTCGCGCGCCCCTGGCCGACGATGCGCGGCAGGATGGCGCACGCGCCCATGTCCGCGCCGCTCAGCCCCACCCGGGTGAAGAGGAAGGCCACCTTGCTGCGCGCGGTCCCCAGGCGGAGGTCGCTGGCCATGGCGATGATGGCGCCGGCGCCCACGCACACCCCGTCCACCGCGGCGATCACCGGCTGCGGGCAGCCGCGGATGGCCTTCACCGTGTCGCCGGTCATCCGCGTGAAGGCGAGCAGGTCGTCCATCCTGCCCTCCTCCTTCATCCGCACCAGCGGGCCGATGATCTCGTGCACGTCGCCGCCCGAGCAGAAGTTGCCCTCCGCGCCCGCCATCACCACCACCTTCACGTCCGCGGCGAACGCCAGCTGGCGAAAGGTGTCGCGCAATTCGGCGTACGACTCGAAGGTGAGCGGGTTCTTCCGCTCCGGCCGGTTGAGGGTGATGGTGGCGACGGGGCCGTCCACCCGCCAGAGAAAGTGCCGCGGGCGAAAGTCGGCGGCGAGAAGCTTGGTCGTCATGCAGGAGAGCGCGTGGGTGCGTGAGTGCGTCAATGCGTGAGCGCGGGTCAGTTGCCGAGCACCAGGTTCAGCGTGAGCATGGGCGCGGGGCCGGCGCCGTCGGTGGGGGCGCGGACGTAGGCGCCCACGGCGACGCCCACGTAGCCGAAGCCGGCCTGCGCATCCGCGCCGAGCCACGTCTGGTCCGGGCCCACCACCCACGGATCGCGCCAGGTGCGCAGGATGCTGAGCTGCGCGCGCGCCGTCATCCCGATACCGCCCGCCGTCGTCCACCCGACCCGCACCGCGCCGGCGCCCAGGCCGGGTTCCACGACCAGCGAGGTGCCGGCGTACCCGTTCTCGTAGCGCTTCCGCACCAGCGCCACGCCCACGTAGCCGGACACCTGCTGCGGCCATCCCACGCGCGCGCCGGCCAGGAGCTCAACCGGTCCGCCGCGCGGCTGCGCCGGCACCGCGGGCGCATCTTCCTGTGCCTGTACCGCCCCGCCGGACGCCGCGAGCGCCGCGGCCAGCAGCACGAACCGGATCGAGGGTGGGATCTGCGTCATCGGGTCGGCGGCGAGGAGCCCGGTCATGCGTTGCGAATGAGCAGGATGTGGCGCGAGGGGCGGGCGCCCCCCACCCCCGGCCCCTCCCCCATAAACTGCATGGGGGAGGGGAGTTGGTTCAGTCCAGGTCACCAGTCTTCCGGTACTCATCAGGGATCGACACCTCTTTGATCCGATCAAGCACGGAAGGCAGGTTCTGCATCACCTCTTCATTCCGAAAACGGAGAACACGAATCCCAAGCTGCTCCAGCGCCTCGGAACGTGCCGCATCATATTCCCGCTGATTCGATCCATCGTGTACGGACCCGTCGAGTTCTACTGCGAGCCGATACTGTGGACAGTAAAAGTCCAAGATGAACCGCCCGATCGCGTGTTGCCGACGGAAACGCATTCCGGGTATCCCCTCCTGCCGCAAGGCCTTCCACAACGCTGTCTCGGCGGGCGTCATCTCCGATCGCAAGCGCCGCGACGCCTCCAGAATCCGTTCCGTCCGGCCGCGCATCCACGGCCGCCTTGGCCACGCATCACCCATCCACCACCTCCCAGTTGTATGCTGTTCTCCCTTCCCCCACGCAGTTTGTGGGGGAAGGGTCGGGGATGGGGGGCGCCCGCGGCACGCACCACCCCCTCCGTGCACGCGATCCCGCGCCTCAACCGTCATCCTCCTCCCCCACCGTCCGGACGCAGTTGCGGCCCTCGCGCTTGGCCCGGTAGAGGGCGCGATCGGCGCGCTCCACCAGCGCGTTGGGCGGAAGACCGGCGCGGGGGTGCAGGGTGCAGGCGCCCAGGCTGAGCGTCACCACCGGCGCCACGCCCGAGGCGCCGTGCGGGATCGACAGCTCCTCGATGCGGGCGCGCAGCATCTCCGCCGTGGTGGCGCCGTGCTCCGCGTCGGTGCCGGCCAGCAGGATGGCGAACTCCTCGCCGCCGTAGCGGGCCACCAGGTCGCCCGCGCGGTGCAGGCTGTCCGCCAGCGCCTGCGCCACCCGCCGCAGGCACGCATCCCCCTGCTGGTGGCCGTGCAGGTCGTTGTAGTCCTTGAAGCAGTCGATGTCGCCCAGCAGCAGCGTCAGCGGCTGCCCGGCCCGTCCCGCGCGCCGCCACTCCAGCCCCAGTCGCCGGTCGAAGCGGCGGCGGTTGGCGATCCCCGTCAGGTCGTCGCGCGACGAGAGCCGCGCCAGCCGCCGGTTGGCCCGCCGCAGCCGCTCGTTCGCCCCTTCCAGCTCACGGTTGATCGCCGCCATGTGGATGGCGCCCGCCAGCTGGTCCGCGAAGGTGTGGAAGACGGTCAGGTTCTCCCGCGAGAAGACCTCCGGCCCCGTCCCCTCCAGGTTCAGCACGCCCAGGATGCGGCCCCCCAGGCGGATGGGCACGGCGTACTCGGAGGTGACGGAGGCGTCCACGTTCAGGTAGTCCGGGTCCTGCCGCACGTCCAGCACCAGCTGAGGCTGGCCGGTGCGGATGGCCCGCCCCACGATCCCCTGCCGCACGCTCCACCACTTGCCCAGCGGCACCGTCTGCCGCGCGCCCCCCGCCGAGGCCGTCTGCTGGAACTCGCCGCGCTCCAGGTCCACCAGCAGGATGGCGGCGGTGGAGAGGGAAAAATGGTCGTAGACGTAGTCCACGATGCGGCGCAGCAGCAGCTCCAGCTCGCCCGCCTCCAGCGCCGCCTTGGACACCTCGCTCACCATTTCCAGCAGCCGCGCGCGGCGCCGCACCTCGTCATACAGCCGCGCGTTGGCGATGGCGCCGGCCACCTGCTCCGCGACCGTCTCCAGCAGCGGCAGCTGGTCGTGGAAGGCGCCCAGCCGCGTGCTCTCCAGGTTCAGCACCGCCACGATGCGCCCGGCGTGGCGCACCGGCACGCACAGCTCGCTCAGCGCGCCGGGGAGCGTGTCCACGAAGTTGGGCCAGCTCCGCGCGTCGTCCACCTGGATGGGCTCCCCGGTCATGGCCACCTCGCCCACCACGCCGCTGCCGAGCGGGCGGCTGTAGCCCACGTGCACGGCCGTGGGCAGCTCGGTGGAGAGCGCCTCGCAGACGAAGCGCCCGCGGTCCCAGTCGATGGAGGCGCAGGCCACGAACTCCCACCCGAACTTGCGGCGCAGCGCGTCCGTCACGCGCTGCAGCATGGGGCGCAGCTCCAGGTCCAGCGTGGCGATGCGGGCGACCTCGTTGAGGATCTCCAGCCGCTGCGCCTCGTGCAGGGCCGTGTCGCTCACGGGAGCACCAGGGCAGAAGTGCCGGGTGCCGAGCGCCCGGTGCCGGGAGTCAGGTACCGGGCACCTGGCACTGCGCACCGGGCACCCTTGCGCGTCGCGAGGCTTCGCACCGGGCAATTCCTCAAATCGTGCTCGTTCCAAGCAGCTCCTGCTGGCGCTGCAGGCTGCGCTCCAGCTGGCTCTTGCCGCTCAGGTACTGCACGGGCCAGGTCTGGTCGCGGTAGCCGAGCTGCGCCGCCGCGTGCAGCACCCAGTGCGGGTCGGAGAGGTGCGGCCGCCCCAGCGAGCACAGGTCCGCCCGCCCCGCCGCGATGATCCCGTTCACCTGGTCCGGCTCGGTGATGTTCCCCACCGCGATGGTGGGGACCCGCGCCTCGTTGCGGATGCGGTCGCTGTAGGGCGTCTGGAACATA